>NZ_JAWOTI010000031.1:0-51655 GCF_033338775.1 Vibrio sp. Vb1018 | reverse complement strand
ATGCCAGGCGACAACGTACAGATGACTGTAGAGCTAATCGCACCAATCGCAATGGACGAAGGTCTACGTTTCGCGATCCGTGAAGGTGGCCGTACAGTAGGTGCTGGTGTTGTTGCTAAGATCTTCGACTAATTCATAACGAATTAAACGAAATCTTGCACTGTTCTTCTTTTTGAAGAAAGCGCATCGAAAAGGGAAGCTTAGGCTTCCCTTTTTCATTTCTAGATTACATTTAGTTATAAGTGTTGAAATAAAAGACGTCACTTTTTCGATTTAAAAACAGAGTTTTACCGGCTTTGTTTCTTAACGCTTTTACTCACCCCTCTTAACCCTTTGATCTTTTCCTGCAGCGGTAAAATCGTTATAACCAAATATTCTGAGCGGACACCATAATGCGACTGGTAACAAGAACTATTCTTGTTTATATTGTTTGTCACAGATTAGTTTTATAGGTTTTTTGAGTATGTACGTTTGTCTTTGCCATGGTGTCTCCGACAAAAAAATTAGGAAGTTGGCGATAGATGAAGGCGTAACAGATATTAAAGGAATCAAAAAGTGCACGGCATTGGGCAGCCAATGTGGTAAGTGCATCAGACAGGCCAAGGAAATTTTAGCGGAAACTAGTTACACGGAATTTAAACAAGCCAGCTAATTGCTGTAAGTATGCAGTAATTATTTGCCTTACATTTTGACACCTTCTCATTTGCTTCTACATTTAAATGAAGCCAAAGAGGAGGGTTTTGTCATGAAAGGCGATCCAATCATCATTCAACATCTCAATAAAGTGCTCGGTAACGAGCTCGTCGCTATTAATCAGTATTTTCTTCACGCCCGAATGTATAAAGACTGGGGCTTAAAGCACCTAGCAGACAAGGAATATCACGAATCTATCGATGAGATGAAGCATGCCGATCATCTAATTGAGCGTATTTTGTTCCTTGAAGGCCTACCGAACCTACAAGATTTAGGTAAGTTGATGATTGGTGAAGATACCAAGGAAATGCTCGAGTGTGATTTAAAGCTTGAAATGGCGGCTATTCCAGATTTAAAAGATGCGATTGCCTACGCTGAAGACATTCGAGATTATGTGTCTCGAGATCTCTTCCAAGATATTCTTGAAGATGAAGAAGAACATGTTGATTGGCTAGAGACGCAACTTGGCTTGATTGAAATGTCTGGTATTGAGAATTATCTCCAAGCGCAATACGTGGACGAAGAGTAACGATACTTTCTGAGTTTGCATACTCCAATAATAGTAAGAAGAAAGAGCACCTGACTCGAAAATCAGGTGCTTAACCCCGTTATCTGGTCTAATCTCTTTTATTATCGGCTTTTTAAGGATATTGCTCGCAATCTTGCCTATGAAGTTTGATTTCTATCCGATAGAATTTATGCCCCCTTACCTAAAAATAAAAAAGAGAAACGTCCATGTCTGAAGACAACCACCAAGCAGCCACTCCAGAAGAAGAACATCGCCAAAAAGCATTGGATTACCATGCTTATCCAACTCCAGGAAAGATTGCTGTCGAACTGACAAAGCCTGCGGAAACGGCGGGTGATCTTGCCCTTGCTTACAGCCCTGGTGTTGCAGAGCCAGTGCGTGAAATCGCACAAAACCCGGATAACGTGTACAAGTACACTGCAAAAGGGAACATGGTTGCTGTTATTTCTAACGGTACCGCTATTCTAGGTCTAGGTAACCTAGGTCCACTTGCATCTAAGCCAGTGATGGAAGGTAAAGCGTTACTGTTTAAGCGTTTTGCAGGTCTTGACTCTATTGATATTGAAGTTAAGCACCGCACGATCGATGAATTTGTTGATACTGTTGCGAGCATTGCAGACACTTTTGGCGGTATCAACCTTGAAGATATTAAAGCACCAGACTGTTTTGAGATTGAAAAACGTTTGATTGAACGTTGTGATGTACCAGTATTCCACGATGATCAACATGGTACTGCTATTGTAACGGCAGCGGGTATGCTGAATGCAATCGAACTTCAAGGTAAGAAACTTGAAGATTCAACAATTGTTTGTCTTGGCGCTGGCGCTGCCGCTGTAGCGTGTATGGAGCTTCTGATCAAATGCGGCGCGATGCGCGAAAAAATCTACATGCTAGATCGCAAAGGTGTGATTCACACTCGTCGTGATGATCTTAATGAATATAAGCAGCTATTTGCGAACAATACAGATAAGCGCACACTAGAAGACGTGATTGAAGGTGCAGATCTGTTCCTAGGTGTATCTGGTCCAAACCTATTGCCAGCGGAAGCGTTGAAGTTGATGGCAGATAAGCCAATCGTATTCGCATGTTCTAACCCGGATCCTGAAATCAAGCCGGAACTTGCTCACGCAGTTCGTGATGACTTGATCATGGGTACTGGCCGTAGTGATTATCCTAACCAAGTTAACAACGTATTGTGTTTCCCATTCATTTTCCGCGGTGCTCTTGATGTGCGTGCAAGTGAAATCAATGATGAAATGAAACTTGCAGCCGTTGAGGCGATTCGTGAGCTAGCAAAAGAGCCTGTACCTGAAGCCGTATTGAAGGCTGCAGGTGTTGATAAGCTAGAGTTTGGTGCGGACTATATTATTCCAAAACCAATGGATTCACGTTTGCTACCACGTGTTGCAAAAGCGGTTGCTCAGGCGGCGGTTAATTCAGGTGTAGCTCGTATCGAGATGCCTGAAAACTACATGGCAGAGTAATATATCTTTCAGATGTGATACACAAAAATGGGACGCTATTGCGTCCCATTTTTTATGTCATTCATTTGGCTCGAGGCAAGAGTTATTACCTGAAACCTCTTATCAGGCTTTTTTATTCTTCGTCGAATGACTCAAATTCGATGCCCATTTCCGTCATCAGCGCTTTTACTTCTGTTGGAATATCATCAGGACGGTCTTTACGAAGGTCTTCATCTGTCGGAAGTGGCTGACCTGTGTACGCGTGCAAAAATGCCTCGCATAGCAATTCGCTATTGGTTGCATGGCGTAAGTTATTGATCTGACGGCGAGTACGCTCATCAGTTAGCACCTTTAAAACTTTTAGCGGGATAGAGACGGTAATTTTTTTTACTTGTTCGCTTTTTTTGCCGTGCTCTGCATATGGGCTAATGTATTCGCCATTCCAGTCAGCCATTGCACACCTTCATTTATGTAATCGGTTAAAAATAATTTAGGTGCTGATTTTAGCTGCATTTACCGCCATAAGCAAAGACATATAGACGTCTAGAAGTGTTGACGTCTCATTTTTTGACGAGTAAAGTGAACATAACAGCAAAGGAAGCGTGTTGATCACTTTATGTTACTCATTAGATATAGCGCATTCCTATTTAGAAGTCATTACCCGTGAAAGGATACACCCATGAGCACTCGCAAACCTGCGACCATTGCAGTACGCACTGGTATTGAATCAGACAGCCAATATCATGCTGTCGTTCCACCTATTTATCTTTCCACTAACTATGGTTTTCCTGCTTTTGGTGAAGTGCCCAAGTATGATTACACACGATCTGGTAATCCAAACCGCGGACTGTTGGAAAGTGCGCTATCTGAACTTGAGTCTGGAAAAGGAGCGGTTGTTACTAACTGCGGTACGTCGGCATTAAATTTATGGGTTTCCGCTTTTCTCGGCCCAGATGATCTCATTATTGCTCCTCACGATTGTTATGGTGGTACCTATCGTCTTTTTAATACCCGAGCTAACAAAGGCGATTTTAAGGTTCAGTTTGTCGATCAATCAGACGAACAGGCTTTAGATGCTGCATTGGCACAAAAACCAAAACTCATTTTGCTAGAAACTCCGTCAAACCCTCTGGTTCGCGTAGTGGATATTGCAGCTACTTGTGAAAAAGCGAAACAAATCGGCGCGTTAGTTGCGGTGGACAATACCTTTTTGACACCCGTGTACCAAAAACCTTTAGAGCTAGGTGCGGATTTTGTTATCCACTCCACAACAAAGTACATCAACGGTCATTCGGACGTAATTGGTGGAGTAATCATCACCAACACAGAAGCGCATGCAGAAGAGCTTGCATGGTGGGGTAATTGTATTGGTGCAACGGGCACACCTTTCGATAGTTACATGACACTGCGAGGTATTCGTACGCTTGCTGCTCGTATGAGAGTACATGAAGAGAGCTCACAGCAGGTACTAGCTTACCTACAGAAACAAGCGTTAGTTAAAACTATCTATCATCCAAGCCTGCCGGAACATCCAGGTCACGACATTGCTAAAAAGCAGCAAACGGGCTTTGGCTCTATGTTGAGTTTTGAGTTTGCTGGTTCGTTTGAGCAGTTAAAGGTGTTTGTGAAAGAGCTCCAACTGTTTTCATTAGCAGAGTCATTAGGTGGTGTAGAAAGTTTGATTTGCCACCCAGCATCCATGACGCACCGTGCAATGGGTGAGGAGGCGCTGGCGGAGGCTGGGGTCTCTCATCAACTATTGCGTTTGTCTGTCGGTTTGGAAGATGCACAAGACCTCATCACAGATTTAGAACAAGCGTTCGCTAAAGCTACCCAGTAATAGGAGACGATAACAATGACTGTACAACGTCAGCTGCATAAGTTTGGTGGCAGTAGCTTAGCAAACCCAGAATGCTACTTACGCGTTGTGGGTATTCTCAAGGAGTATTCGACAGAAAATGATCTGGTGGTCGTCTCTGCTGCAGGAAAAACCACTAACCGCTTGATTGAGTTTTTGGAAGGGTTAAATAAAGATGGCCGAATTGCGCATGAAGCGCTTCAAAGCTTAAGACAGTTTCAAACTGAGCTAATAGAAAGCTTGTTGGAGAGTGAAGCAAAAGAAGAGCTGTTAGCTTTATTACATGATGAGTTCAGTACTCTCTCGGAGCTGACTGCACCACTCACTAATGCGCAAAAATCTGCGGTACTGGGACACGGAGAAGTATGGTCTGCTCGCCTATTGGCCGCGTTATTATCTCAACGTTCTATCCCTGCGGTTGCACAAGATGCACGAGCGTTTTTACGTGCAGAAGCGGGAACTCAACCAGAGGTTGATCGCGCTCGTTCATACCCTTTAATTAAAGAGATCCTCGCGCAGCATAACCATAAACGTGTGGTAATTACTGGATTTATGGCTCAGAACGAGGCAGGAGAAACCATTCTACTTGGTCGTAACGGCTCTGACTATTCTGCAACGGTCATAGGCGCGCTTGCTGAAGTCAGTACTGTCACGATTTGGAGTGATGTTGCTGGTGTCTATAGTGCCGATCCACGTTTGGTGTCTGACGCTTGTTTATTACCGTTACTTCGATTGGATGAAGCCAGTGAACTTGCTCGCTTAGCTGCCCCAGTGCTACACAGTCGTACGCTTCAGCCTGTGGCGCAAAGTACCATGGACCTTAATCTCAAGTGTAGCTATCTGCCAGAGTCGGGTTCTACTCGTATTGAGCGTGTATTGGCATCTGGTCGTGGCGCTAAAATTATTACTTCACTGGATGATGTTTTATTGGTGCAGTTGTCTTTCATGCATGGGCACGACTTCGAAAAAACACAGAGTGATGTATTACAAGCGTTGCAGCGCGCGCAATTAGAGCCACTGGCATTTGAAGCTCAATCCGATCAGCACACGCTACGCTTGGCTTACACCGCAGAAATCGCCGGTGGTGCATTGAAACACTTGCAAGAGCTTGCGGTAGAGGCAGAAATTAAGCTAAAAGAAGGTTACTCGCTCTTAGCCGCGGTAGGTGCAGGCGTTACGAAAAACGCCAATCATTGCTTTGGCTTTTATCAGAAGCTAAAGCACTCTCCGGTAGAATTTATCTCTGAAACAGACTCAGGACTGAGCCTAGTCGCTGTTTTGCGCCGTACTGATACCGAGGCGTTGGTTCAAACGATTCATAGCCAGTTGTTCCAAGCGCAAAAACGCGTGGCAGTGGCTTTATGTGGCAAGGGTAATATTGGTTCTAGTTGGTTAAATTTATTTGCGACGCAAAAAAGTGAGCTCGAAAAACGTCATGGTATGAGCTTTGATCTTGTCGCGGTTGTGGATAGCCAAACCTATTGGTTCGATGAGCAAGGTATTGAGGCGGCGAGTGTTGCTGAACGATTTGATGATGAAAGCATAGCAAACAATGGGGATTGGCTGGCACGTTTGGGAGCACTTAAAAGCTATGATGAAGCCGTCGTGCTTGATGTTACCGCGAGTAAAGAGTTAGCTCAGCGCTACGTAGAAATCGCACAGCAAGGCATTCATTTGATTTCCGCTAACAAAGTGGCCGGTTCCGCAGATAGTCAGTACTACCATCAGGTTCAAGATGCATTCGCTAAAATTGGTCGTCATTGGCTATACAACGCAACGGTTGGTGCTGGGTTACCGATAAACCATACCGTGCGAGATCTTCGTGAAAGTGGGGATGAAATCGTCGCTCTATCGGGGATTTTCTCGGGGACGTTATCATGGCTGTTCCAACAGTTTGATGGTTCTGTGCCATTTAATGATTTAGTCGATCTTGCTTGGCAGCAAGGGTTAACCGAACCTGACCCTCGTTCTGATTTAGATGGCTCCGATGTAATGCGTAAGTTAGTCATCTTGGCTCGAGAGTCGGGCCTAGATATAGAACCAGACAGCGTTAAAGTTGAGTCTTTGGTTCCAGAAGAATTAAGAGAACTGAGCTTAGATGATTTCTTCGATAATGGAGCGTTGTTGAGTGAAATACTTCAAGAGCGTCTGACAAAAGCACAGAGAAACGATCAAGTGCTTCGCTATGTGGCGCGTTTAGAAAAAAATGGTAAAGCAACGGTGGGAGTCGAAGCGTTATCTCGTGAGCACGCGCTCGCCAACTTATTGCCATGCGATAACATTTTTGCCATAGAGAGCAAGTGGTACAAAGATAACCCTCTGGTCATTCGAGGACCAGGCGCAGGCAGAGAAGTGACAGCCGGCGCTATTCAATCCGACCTCAACCGATTGGCTGGTTTATTTTAAAGTTGCGATTGACCTAAAAACCCTGGAATTAATCCAGGGTTTTTTATTCCCCTATCAGTGCCATACTGAAGTCATAACCCGTGCAAAATGGTGAGATGATGCTCAAGTAGAAACTTGAACTATCTTCATTATTAACTTGAGAAAAATTCATAATTACAAGGTTGACATTAAATCGTATTCAATACATTCTGTAGACATATAGACGTCTAAACGTCGATTTTAAGGATTTGTTTTCGTGGCGGAGTGCCGCAGGGAGAGTAAGATGGGATATACGCACGCAGGCCATATCGACGCCTTGAACCAGAATATTGCTGAGTTATCAGATAACATCAATGTATCGTTTGAGTTTTTTCCGCCAAGCAGCGCTAAGATGGAAGAAACACTTTGGAATTCAGTGCACCGTCTTAAAACGCTTCAACCTAAATTTGTTTCTGTGACTTACGGTGCGAACTCCGGCGAGCGTGACAGAACACACTCCATCATTAAAGAAATTAAAGCAACAACCGGATTGGTTGCCGCTCCCCATCTCACTTGTATTGATGCGACTCGTGAAGAGCTGATTAATATTGCCGATGATTATTGGAACAATGGTATTGAAAATATCGTCGCTCTGCGTGGTGATATTCCTCCAGGTGGCGGTGCGCCTGATATGTATGCCTCGGATTTGGTTGAGCTGCTGAAATCACGCCACGATTTCGATATCTCCGTTGCTGCATTCCCTGAGGTTCACCCTGAAGCTAAAAGCGCACAGTCTGACTTATTGAACCTAAAACGTAAGGTAGATGCAGGTGCAAACCGTGCTATTACTCAGTTCTTTTTTGACGTTGAGTCTTACCTGCGATTCCGTGACCGTTGTGTCGCAGCAGGAATTGACGTAGAGATTGTGCCAGGAATTTTGCCTGTATCGAACTTTAAGCAAGCTTCTCGCTTTGCGGCACAGAACAATGTGAAAGTACCAGGATGGATGAGCAAACAATTCGATGGCTTGGATGATGATCCGGTGACTCGCCAGCTTGTAGGAGCTAGCCAAGCTATTGATATGGTGCGTGTACTGAGTCGTGAAGGGGTTAAGGATTTTCACTTCTACACACTAAACCGTGCAGAGATGACTTACGCGTTATGCCATACGTTGGGTGTTCGTCCTCGCGCAGTAGTCGGTGCGTAAACCTAGTTTCAAAAAGATAAAAGGCTTGCCAAGTGGCAAGCCTTTTTCGTTTTATCAAAGCAAAAGGAGTTTAACCAATCACTTCAAGTTCAGTTAGAACTTCTTCTGCCCAAGTGATCCAAGTTTCACGTAACAGTAGGTTACGGCGAAGCGTTAGACGTTCTAGGCGAGCTTGTTTATCTAAAGTTGACGGCGTTGCGTAGTAAGCCGCTTCAATTTCTTTGTAGTGAGAAACCAGTTTGCGAGACTCTTCAACTAGCTCGGCGAGTTGGTCACGGAATGGAGCCGCTGGTTGAACGGCACATGCCATCAATTTCGCTGAAAACTCATCACGAACTGTTGGGTGTGCAGTTGGTTGATCAAACCACTCTCCTAAAGCGCTGCGACCAGCGTCTGTAATGGAGTAAACCTTGCGGTCTGGTTTGCCTTCTTGGGGTTCTAATACGCAAGTAACCAGTTCTTTCTCAGCCATTTTGTTGAGTTCACGGTACACCTGTTGGTGGCTTGCTTTCCAGAAGTAACCGATGCTAGCAGAGAATTCTTTAGTGATATCGTAACCGGTTGCGTCGCGAGTGCTAAGAACAGTTAAGATTACGTGTGGTAATGACATGTCTTCAATCCAAATGGTCAATAAACTTGTAAACAAGCTACTTATACTTTCAGCTGCGCTCTTACTGGCACTTGAGTTTTTTAATGTATAAGTAGCACCAACAATGTTGGTCCTGTCACCTTAAAGCCGTTTATCACCTAGAGAGATGGGGAGTCCCATCAAGGCTGGAGCAGGTATGATTGGATTTATGAGCTCTCAGCAGGCAAGTAGTATATAAATAATAAGCATGAAGTGGAATAGTAGGACAAAATTACCCTAAAAAACTAACATAATAATCAATAGTGTTAGCTTGTGGTTTTTTATTCTTTTATTTTGGTATTTTTTGGGTCTATAGTGGTATATTTAACTGCCTTTGTTTTGGTGCGATTATCCTGTGATAAAAAAAAGCTGAGCATTTGCCCAGCTTTTTATTAAAAATGAAACGATTAGCCTGTGTTGCGCATACCAGCAGCAATACCAGCAATCGTCACCATCAACGCTTCTTCCAAGTTTGCAGAAGCTTCTTCGGTTTGACGCGTGCGGTATAGTAGCTCTGCCTGTAGCATATTCAATGGCTCAACGTAGATATTGCGTAAGCGAATCGACTCGAGTCCCCAAGGGTCATGCTGCATCAAGTTTTCATTGTTCTCTACATTCAGTACCGCTTTGATGTCTTCTTGAAGCTGAGCACGAAGTTTTTCACCGAGTGGACGGAGCGACTCATCCACCAATCGCTCATCGTAGTAGCGAGAGATATCAATATTACACTTCGAGTACACCATTTCCAGCATGCCGAGACGAGTTGAGAAAAATGGCCATTCGCGGCACATCTCTTCGAGCAATGCTTGGTGGCCTTTATCGATCGAGTATTGAATCGCTTCACCTGCGCCTAGCCATGCAGGAAGTACCAAACGGTTTTGACTCCATGAGAAGATCCACGGGATTGCACGTAAGCTTTCTACTCCGCCCTTAGGGTTGCGTTTTGCAGGACGAGAACCAAGTGGCAACTTGCCGAGTTCGAGTTCTGGTGTTGCTTGGCGGAAGTAAGGAACGAAATCTGGCTCGCCACGAACCACATTTCGGTAAGACTCACAGCTTACTTCTGATAGCACTTCCATCAAGTCGCGCCATTCTTGTTTTGGCTCCGGTGGCGGTAACAAGTTGGCTTCCAGAATCGCACTTGCATATAGGTTAAAGCTGTTTACTGCGACATCTGGGAGTCCCAGTTTAAAGCGGATCATTTCGCCCTGCTCTGTTACACGTAAACCGCCTTTCAAGCTTTTTGGTGGTTGCGACAAAAGCGCAGCATGCGCAGGTGCGCCACCGCGACCGACTGTGCCCCCACGACCATGGAATAGAGTTAGCTCAACGCCTTCTTCTTCAGCCACTTTAACTAACGATTCCATCGCATGATACTGAGCCCAACCAGCAGACATAACACCTGCATCTTTCGCTGAGTCAGAGTAACCAATCATGACCATCTGGTGGTTTTGTATAAAACCACGGTAAAGGTCAATCCCCATAAGCTGCTTGATGACCGATTCTGCGTTGTTCAAATCGTCTAGCGTTTCGAACAGAGGACACACATCCATGCGGTAAGGGCAACCTGCTTCTTGTAGCAGTAGATGAACGGCTAGTACATCAGAAGCGGTACGTGCCATTGAAATAACGTAAGCGCCAAACGCTTCACGCGGTTGTGCTGCAACAATCTTACAGGTATCCAAAACCTCTTTGACGGGTTCAGACGGTTCCCAATCACGAGGGAGAAGCGGACGTTTAGATGCCAGCTCGTTAGTTAGAAAAGCAATCTTATCTTGCTCACTCCATTGTTCGTAATCACCAATACCTAAGTAGCGAGTTAGTTCAGACAAGACGTCTGAGTGACGCGTGCTCTCTTGGCGGATATCAAGACGTACAAGATGGATACCAAATGCTTTTACGCGGCGTAGTGTATCCAGTAGTGAGCCGTTGGCTATTACACCCATGCCACATTCGTTTAGTGACTGGTAGCAGGCATACAGCGGTTCCCAAAGTTGCTCGACTTTTTGCAGTGGGGCTTTAACGGCCAGTTTTTGACCGTGGATCTTAGCATCGAGAATATCTTTGGTTTCATTGAGCAGAGTGCGTAATTGCTTCAGGATCGCACGGTATGGTTCGTGCTGATCTTCGCCAGCAAGTTCACGGACTTGATCGTTTGAAACTGTCATAGACAGCTCGCTGATCAACTCGTTGATGTCATTGAGATAAAGATCGGCGGCTTTCCAACGAGACAATAGTAAGACTTCACGCGTAACGTTGTGAGTAACAAACGGGTTACCGTCACGGTCACCGCCCATCCAAGAGGAGAAGTGCACTGGGCGAGCATCAATGGGTAAACCTTCTCCAAGGTAAGATTTTAGACGGTCATTCATCTCACGTAGGAAGTCCGGTACTGCTTCCCATAGAGAGTTTTCAACGACCGCAAAGCCCCACTTTGCTTCATCCAACGGAGTAGGGCGTTGTTGTCGAATCACGTCTGAATGCCAGCCTTGGGCAATAAGTTGCTCTAGGCGGCGTTCGGTCTTTCTGCGCTCTTTAGATGAAAGATCGCTTAGCTCCAACTTTGATAAGCACTCGTTTATCTTGACCAGTTTGTTGATCATCGTACGGCGCGTAATTTCTGTTGGGTGAGCCGTCAATACCAATTCAATATTTAGATCACGAACCGCTTGGGCAGTGTCCAGTTTGCTCACATCGTTTTGTACCAGTTTAGAAAACAGCGAGTTAATCGCGTCTGGTTCACAAATGTGCTCTTCACAATGGCGTGAAATCGTGTGGTATTGCTCAGCGATATTGGTGAGGTTTAGAAATTGGTTAAACGCGCGAGTAACGGGCGTTAGCTGCTCATCAGGTAGATGTTTGATTTCTTCGATCAAGCTGTCCCTGTCTGCTTGATTCCCTGCTTGAGCTGATTTGGATAATTTACGAATGGTTTCCACTTTCTCGAAGATTTCTTCGCCATGGGCATCGCGAATGGTGTTACCCAATAAGTGGCCTAACATGCGCACATTACTTTTGAGTGCGGCGTATTTCTCGTTCATTGTCGTCCTGCCTCGTAAAAAAACTACATCCATTGTCCTTGTTAAGACTCCAATCTAGCGAAAAGCACCAGTTATAGTCAAATAAAGCAGACTAAGTTTGCAATTATTCCGCTGTCTCCTGATTTAGAGCAAATTTACGGCAGCCATAGAGTAAGAAGTGAAAATTAATTACAAAATAACAAGTTAAATAAGTGTTAAGGCTAACGCTAAATTGTGAAGATAAAAAGATGCAGCTCAATCGAGCTGCACAGACTTTCGAGCTTAAACGCGTATTAACAGCAGTACTTGACCATCGCCTTTGAAAGCACATCAATTGTGGGGTCGATAAAGTCGAAGGATAGAAACTCATCCGGTTGATGGGCTTGGTCGATTGACCCAGGGCCGAGTACCAAGGTTGGACACAACTGCTGTAGAAATGGTGCTTCAGTACAGTAGTTCACGGTTTCTGAACTAGTTTGGCAAATCTCTTCAACACCACCAATAAATGGGTGGTCATGTTGGCATTCGTAACCCGGAATAGGCTCATGCAATGGAATAATCTCCAGTCTCCCTGGCCATTTCGCTTCGACTTCTTTTAATGCTCCGCGCAACATGTTCTCTAAACCATCAAGGCTAATGCCAGGAAGAGGACGCACGTCGTAATGCAGCTCACAGCAACCACAAATACGGTTAGCGCTGTCACCACCGTGAATGTGTCCAAGGTTTAGGGTAGGGCTTGGAATGGCAAAACCCGGATGGTGATATTCTTTAATCAATTTGTCACGCAGTTGCATCATGGCGAACATGACTTCATGCATGATCTCAATAGCGTTAACGCCAAGCGCTGGGTCCGATGAATGACCGGACTTGCCTGTTACGCGAATGGCATTTGCCACATGCCCTTTATGACCTCGAATTGGCACAAGGCTGGTGGGTTCACCAATGATGCAGTAATCCGGCTTAAATGGGGCGTTTGCTGTGAAATGTCGCGCGCCCAACATGGTGGTCTCTTCGTCACAAGTGGCTAATACGTAAAGTGGTTTGCTCTGCTTGCTCCAATCGACTTTCTTCACTGCTTCATAAATAAAGGCGAAAAAGCCTTTCATGTCTGCTGTGCCTAAACCGTAGAAGCGGTTGTCTTTTTCCGTCAGTTTATGCGGATCAAAATTCCATCGCCCTTGATCGAATGGCACGGTATCGCTATGGCCAGC
This sequence comes from Vibrio sp. Vb1018, assembly GCF_033338775.1. NCBI lineage: Bacteria > Pseudomonadati > Pseudomonadota > Gammaproteobacteria > Vibrionales > Vibrionaceae > Vibrio > Vibrio sp. Vb1018. The sequence continues at coordinate 38,682 of NZ_JAWOTI010000031.1, read as the reverse complement.
AAGTAAAAGGCCACCTTCACCCTCACCCATACGTGCGATCATATTGTGCTTGCCTGGCTCGACTTCGATCACTTCAACGCTAAAACCCAGATCTTTAAACCAAGATGCGAGTTTTTCGATGACTTTTGCATTGCCCTGATCCCAGCTCGGATCCGTGGAGCTGATAGAAGAGGTGCTGATGAGTCCTTCATAGACCTCTAGAAAAGTTGGTAATTGCATGGATTCTTCAAATCTCCTGTTGACAGACAGACCACAAAAATGTAAAACACATATTAAATCATATTTAATGAATAAAAAATCAAAATAAAGCAAAAATTAAATATGAATAGTCATTTGAGCCTTTAAGTATATGGATGTTACACAATGCTAAAAACCACGATTATTGGAGCCAGCGGTTATACCGGCGCAGAGTTAGCGTTAATGGTTAATAAACACCCACAACTCACGCTATCAGGTTTATACGTTTCCGCCAACAGTGTTGATGCGGGAAAGAGCATCGCGCAGCTGCACGGTAAGCTAGCGGGCATCATTGATATGCCAGTTTTACCACTAACGGATCCACTGCAAATCGCTCAAGAATCGGACGTGGTGTTTTTGGCAACGGCTCACGAAGTCAGCCATGATTTAGCCCCAACTTTCTTGGAGGCAGGCTGTCAGGTATTCGATTTATCGGGTGCATTCCGTGTGAAAAGTGAAGGCTTTTACGACACTTTTTATGGCTTCGAACATCAACATAACAACTGGCTAGATAAAGCAGCATACGGCTTAGCAGAGTGGAACCAAGAATCAATAAAAACCACTCCTTTGATTGCAGTAGCAGGTTGCTACCCAACCGCTTCACAGCTTGCAATCAAACCTTTATTAGAACATGCGTTGCTCGATACCAACCAATGGCCAGTGATCAACGCAACCAGTGGTGTATCAGGTGCAGGGCGTAAAGCCTCCATGGTTAACAGCTTCTGTGAAGTGAGCTTGCAACCTTATGGTGTATTTAACCATCGTCACCAGCCAGAGATTGCTCAGCACTTGGGTTGCGATGTGATTTTTACTCCGCACCTCGGCAACTTTAAACGCGGCATTCTTGCCACTATCACCATGAAGCTTGCGCAAGGTGTGACAGAAGCACAAGTGGCACAGGCGTTTGAACAAGCTTATCAAGGCAAGCCTGCGGTGCGTCTTAAAGGCGACGGTATTCCACGTATTCAGGATGTCGAAAATACCCCTTTCTGTGATATCGGCTGGAAGGTACAAGGCGAACACATCATTGTGATTTCAGCTATCGACAACCTACTTAAAGGTGCATCGAGTCAAGCGATGCAATGTCTCAATATTCATTACGGTTACCCAGAACTGACAGCGTTGCTGTAGTCGTTGAAAGAGGGAAATGCGATGACGCAAACCAATCAAGCTCCTTTAGTCATTAAGCTAGGTGGTGCAGCTCTATCATGCACTCAAACCTTAAGCCAACTTTTTGGTGCCATTGCGGCTTACCAAAAATCGGCACAGCGACAAATCGCCATCGTTCATGGCGGTGGCTACCTAGTTGATGAGTTGATGGCAAAGCTTCAGCTTGAAACCGTTAAGAAAAACGGTTTACGCGTAACGCCTTACGATCAAATTCCTGTGATTGCAGGCGCGCTTGCAGGCACTGCGAATAAGTTACTTCAAGGTCAAGCGATTGCGGACGGTCTTAACGCTGTGGGCCTTAGCCTTGCGGATGGTGGTTTGTGTCTTGTTGAAGAACTTGACCCAGAACTCGGCGCGGTAGGCAAAGCATCACCGGGTGACTCAGCCCTATTACAAGCGGTGCTAAACACAGGTGCACTGCCGATCATCAGTTCAATTGGTTTAACCAAAGATGGCCAGATGATGAATGTGAATGCTGATCAAGCAGCAGTCGCGGTTGCGGGCGCATTAGATGCGGAGTTAGTCCTGTTATCAGACGTGAGTGGTGTACTAGATGGAAAAGGCCATTTGATCAAAACCCTGTCAGAGCAGCAAGCTAACTCGTTGATCGATGGACATGTGATCACCGATGGCATGATCGTCAAAGTTAAAGCCGCTTTGGAGGCCGCCAATGATCTTGGCCGTCCAATTGAAGTCGCGACCTGGCGTTACCCAGAAAAATTAGCACAGTTATTCGCTGGTGAAAGTATTGGTACTCAATTCTTGCCTCAATAAGCATCAGCAAAAGAATTCAATATTAGGAAGTCGTAGTTGGCACTGACCGCCGAGCGCAGCGCCAGTTAAGTTTGGAGAAAAAACATGAGCAAAGTGAACGTAAATAAAGTGGTAGTCGCATACTCAGGCGGTCTAGATACTTCAGTAATTATCCCGTGGCTAAAAGAGAACTACGACTGTGAAGTAGTGGCTTTCGTTGCCGATGTTGGTCAAGGTGCCGAAGAGCTAGAAGGCATTGAAGCGAAAGCAAAAGCCTCTGGTGCTTCTGAGTGCTACATCGCTGACTTGAAAGAAGAAATGGTCGCAGACTACATTTACCCAACGCTAAAAACTGGCGCGTACTACGAAGGTAAGTACCTGCTAGGTACATCAATGGCGCGTCCAATCATTGCCAAAGCGCAGGTTGAAGTGGCACGTAAAGTGGGCGCGGACGCTCTGTGTCATGGCTGTACAGGTAAAGGTAACGACCAAGTACGTTTCGAAGGCGCATTCGCAGCACTAGCACCGGACTTACAAGTGATTGCACCTTGGCGTGAGTGGGACCTAGTGAGTCGTGAAGAGTGTTTGGATTACCTCGCTGAGCGTAATATTCCTTGCTCTGCGTCTCTTACTAAGATCTATTCACGTGATGCAAACGCATGGCACATTTCGACGGAAGGCGGCGTTTTAGAAGATACGTGGAACGCACCAAACGAAGACTGCTGGGTGTGGACTGTCGACCCAGAGCAAGCGCCAAATGAAGCGGAATACGTCACGCTGAAAGTAGAAAAAGGTGAAGTGGTCGAAGTTGATGGTGAAGCGATGACACCATACAACGCACTGGTTTACCTAAACGAGAAGGGCGCTAAGCACGGTGTTGGCCGTATCGATATCGTGGAAAACCGTCTTGTTGGGATGAAGTCTCGTGGTTGTTATGAAACACCGGGAGGCACCATCATGATGGAAGCGCTGCGCGCTGTAGAGCAGCTTGTGCTAGACAAATCATCATTCGAGTTCCGTGAGGAGCTAGGTCTAAAAGCGTCTCACCTTGTATACGATGGCCGTTGGTTTACGCCACTATGTAAATCGATCCTTGCTGCTTCAGAAGAGCTAGCGCAAGACGTTAACGGTGAAGTGGTTGTTAAGCTTTACAAAGGTCAAGCGACAGTCACGCAAAAACGTTCTGACAACAGCTTGTATTCAGAAGAGTTCGCGACTTTTGGTGAAGATGAAGTTTACGACCAAAGCCATGCAGGTGGGTTCATCCGTCTTTACTCGCTATCAAGCCGTATTCGTGCATTGAACAGCCAGAAGAAATAATCCCTTAACATCCATCTTGGATTGAATAAAGACCCGCCATTTATAGGCGGGTCTTTTGGTTTCTAAAAGCGGGTACCTAAATTTGTCTTGAATATATATGTAAAAATATTGAATTTATACTTTATTTTTTATCGAAATTGCCGTAACGTTGACCCATAAGAAAAAGTGAGCAAATGACCATCAAATTGGTTACTACTCATTCGAGAACGTTAGAGTAAGCAATAGTCATCAGGAGAGACGCAATGGCATTATGGGGCGGAAGATTTACCCAAGCGGCAGACACCAGATTTAAAGAGTTCAATGATTCGTTGCGTTTTGACTACCGATTGGCTGAGCAAGACATCGTAGGTTCAATCGCATGGTCTAAAGCTCTGCTTTCTGTTGATGTGCTATCGGCAGAAGAACAGCAAAAACTGGAACTTGCTTTAAATGAGCTGAAGTTAGAAGTGATGGAAGACCCTCACCAAATTCTTCGCTCTGATGCAGAAGATATCCACTCTTGGGTTGAGCAGCAGCTAATCAGTAAAGTGGGAGATTTAGGTAAAAAACTCCACACTGGGCGTTCTCGGAATGACCAAGTCGCCACAGACTTGAAACTTTGGTGTCGTCAGCAAGGTCAGCAATTGTTGATTGCTTTAGATCGCCTACAAGCACAAATGGTCCATGTTGCTAAACAGCACCAAGGCACCGTATTGCCAGGCTATACTCATCTTCAGCGTGCTCAACCTGTAACCTTTGCTCACTGGTGCTTGGCTTATGTTGAAATGTTCGAGCGTGACTACTCTCGTCTGAATGATGCCTTACAGCGTCTCGATACTTGTCCACTTGGCTCGGGTGCGTTAGCGGGAACGGCTTATCCGATTGATCGCGAACAATTAGCACATAATCTCGGTTTCCACCGTGCTACGCGTAATTCACTCGATTCGGTTTCAGATCGTGATCATGTGATGGAGCTGATGTCGGTGGCTTCGATTTCTATGCTGCACCTTTCTCGTCTCGCCGAAGATATGATCTTCTACAATTCAGGCGAGTCAAACTTCATTGAGTTAGCGGATACGGTGACATCTGGTTCGTCATTAATGCCACAGAAGAAAAACCCAGATGCACTTGAGTTGATCCGTGGTAAGACAGGGCGTGTCTATGGCGCATTATCGAGCATGATGATGACAGTTAAAGCCTTGCCATTGGCGTACAACAAAGACATGCAGGAAGATAAAGAAGGGTTGTTTGACGCTTTAGATACATGGAACGACTGCATGGAAATGGCAGCTCTGTGTTTTGACGGTATTAAAGTGAATGGCGAGCGCACACTAGAAGCGGCGAAACAAGGTTACGCAAACTCGACGGAGTTAGCTGATTACTTAGTGGCGAAAGGCATCCCATTCCGTGAAGCTCACCACATCGTCGGTGTCGCGGTCGTTGATGCTATTGCTAAAGGTTGTGCGCTAGAAGAACTGTCTATCGAAGAGTTAAAAGCCTTCTCAGAGGTCATTGAAGCGGATGTGTATGACATCCTGACTATCGATTCGTGTTTGGAAAAGCGTTGTGCTTTGGGTGGTGTTTCGCCTCACCAGGTCGCTTACGCGGTAGAACAAGCGGATAAGCGCCTGAGCCAACGTGATAGCTCGGCGGTGAAAGTGCGTCCTGCACGTTTGACGGACATTGAAACGTTGGAAGGTATGGTTGCTTACTGGGCGAACCTTGGTGAGAATCTTCCGCGCTCTCGTAATGAGCTCGTGAGAGATATTGGCTCTTTCGCGGTGGCTGAGCATCATGGTGAAGTGACGGGTTGCGCTTCTCTATATGTGTATGACTCAGGGTTGGCTGAAATACGCTCTCTTGGTATCGAAGCGGGCTGGCAAGGCCAAGGGCAGGGCAGTGCGATTGTGAACTATTTGGTTGAGAAAGCGCGCCAGATGGCGATCAAGAAAGTCTTTGTTCTAACGCGAACGCCTGAGTTCTTTATGAAGCAAAGCTTTTTACCGACATCGAAGTCATTACTGCCGGAGAAAGTTCTGAAAGATTGCGATCAGTGCCCACGTCAACATGCATGTGATGAGGTAGCGCTTGAGATCAATTTAATGGAGCAAGTGATCCAAAAAACGCATGTGGCATGAACTGAAGTTGTGGAGTGATTTTATTAGCATTCAATGACATAGTCATTTTCCTGTTTACTTACATCAGTATTCGCTAAAAAAATCGAAAAAATTTGGAACCTTTGAGAGGAAGCCCGGTCTATTAAAGTACCACTGCTTTTTCTTAGAAGAATCTAAGAGAGCCCCAGAACTGACATTGGTTTTGGGGCTTTTTTCTATCTGTCACTTTTCTCTTTTTTATTCGCCTTTTTTTGTCCCTTTCGACGTTGCCAAGGCAAGATGACAAAACGCATCCATAAGTGTAGAAACAACAAAACGTTGAAAGCGAAGCCGGCAAAGATCAAAGCGATCGACTCGATGCTTTGTGGTTCATCTTTGAGCGTAAACCACCACACAATCCAACACAGTACAGAAAGTACCGTCAATTGATCCAAGCATCGTTGGCAACGTCCAAGTTTTTTCCAAAACCAATGTTCCTCGCAGCGGCGACAAGTCATAGTGTTTTCCAAACCATTAGTGTTGCTTCAGATTATATATCTAACTAAATGGTGGAAAGCGTTTCTTACACGGGCTTAGAGCGCCATGACACAACCAAAAATGGAAAGTTAGCTTTGTAAAAGCTTTGTGGCACGTAATTGATGTATGGTGCGCTGTCAGTCTTTAACAGGAAATATAATGATGTCGACAGAGTTGAAACTTGCGCTGAGTATCGCTGGTGGGTTCTTTATGATCGGTGTTGTCGCGATTTGTATGGTCAGCCGCTATGCAATGATGGCAGCGTAAGAGAGATTTCATTGCGCCAAAGTAGTAAAGCAAAGCCTCGTTGATGACGAGGCTTTGCTTTATATTTAGATAGAAGCCTGAAAGCGTTAGCAGCCTGGGCCGCAGTCAAGACAATGTTTCACCATTTCTGGCCCTAAGTGTAGTTTTGAATTCAAATCACGTAGAGCGGTGCGGACGCCTTCTTCAATCACTGGGTGATAGAAGGGCATATCTAACATCTCAGAAATCGTCATCCTATTTTGGTGCGCCCACGCTAAAAGGTGCGCAAGATGCTCTGCATTCGGGCCCATCATTTCTGCACCTAAAAAACGTCCAGTGCCTTGCTCTCCGTAGACATGCAGAATACCTTTATTACGAAGCATGACGCGCGAACGTCCTTGATTTTCAAACGAGACTTCACCGGTTGCGAAACATCCACATGTGCCTAAACGTGTTTCTAGTTGTTTATATGTTTCGCCAACCATAGCAATTTGAGGGTCGGAGAACACGGCTGAAATTGGTGAGCGACGCAGACCCGCACGAATATCTGGGAAACGGCCTGCGTTGTCTCCAGCAATACGGCCTTGGTCAGCGGCTTCGTGCAGCAGTGGAATTTGGTTACTTGCATCACCTGCGATGAAGATGCTCTCTACCGAAGTTTGCAATGTATAGTGATCCGCCGTTGGTACGCCACGTTCATCGAGAGCCACATTGGTGTTCTCGATCGCCAGCTTATCGACGTTTGGACGACGACCCGTTGCGGCCAATACGTAATCGACAACGAAAGTTTCTAATTCGCCATCATGGTTGATGAATTGGATTTCGACCTTGTCTTCGCCGTCATTGTCTGACGAAGCAATGCGTTTCATGCTTTCGACTTTTACATCTGCATCAAGGTAGAACTCTTCCTTAAAGGCTTTATCTGCATACGCCATCACCTCTGGGTCTGTCAGTGGGCCCACTTGTCCTCCAAGGCCAAAGAGCTTCACGTTCACTCCTAGGCGGTGTAAAGCCTGACCCAATTCAAGGCCGATGACTCCTGGGCCAAATACTGCCACGGACTCTGGTAAGTCATCCCAGTCAAATACATCATCGTTAATCACTAGGCGATCACCCAGTTCATTCCAAGCTGCCGGATATGTCGGACGAGATCCTGTCGCAATAACAATGCGCTGTGCGGTGACCTGAGTATGATCATCTATGATGAGAGTGTGGTCATCGGCAAACTTCGCGTAGCCCGATAGTTTGTCTTCAGCGGGAATATCATCGACACTTTCAAGCACAAAGCCAACAAAACGATCTCGTTCGCGCTTTACACGATCCATCACTTCTCGTCCGTTAATTCGTACTTCACCTTGCGGGTGTATCCCAAATCCAGGTGCTTTTTCGATTTGATGAACACTTTCTGCTGCCGCAATTAACAGCTTAGACGGCATGCATCCGACACGAGCACAGGTTGTTCCGTAGGGACCGCCCTCAATCATTACCACGCTGTTGGTATGAGCTTTTGCTGCTCGATAAGCACCAAGACCAGCCGTCCCGCCACCAATAATCGCTACGTCGACATTAACTTGTTTCATCGTGAACTCTCGCTTTTGTTTTAAGCCAAGCTAGCTACATTGAGCTTGGAGAGTGAATTGGATAGTTGAATCTGGATAAGTAGTCACCTTATTGGCAGATAACTACTTATCTAGACTAGTAGAAGAAGTGGTTTAGGGTTGGCCTCCGAGCCAAAAGGCACCGGAGACCGAGGGTGTAGGCTATGGACAGCTTAGCCTAGATACGCTTCTAGCTCTTCGCTACCGCCGATGTGCTTGCCACCGATAAAGACTTGTGGAACAGTCGTGCGACCAGATATAGCTCGTAGACTAACTGTTGTTGCGTCTTTACCCAGAATTACTTCTTCATATTGAAGACCGTGGTCAATTAGATTTTGTTTCGCTTTCATACAGAAAGGGCAGCCTGGTTTAGTGAACACCGTGATGGATTCTTGCGTTTTGTAGTCAGGCGCTATGTAGTTCAGCATCGTATCTGCGTCTGACACCTTGAATGGGTCGCCTGGTTCGTTTGGCTCAATGAACATTTTTTCCACTACGCCATCTTTTACTAGCATGCTGTAACGCCATGAACGTTTGCCAAAGCCGATGTCATTTTTATCCACTAACATACCCATGCCATCGGTGAATTCACCATTACCATCCGGGATGAAGGTAATGTTTTCTGCTTCTTGGTCTTGTTTCCATGCATTCATCACGAACGTATCATTGACCGAGACACAAATAATCTCATCCACTCCGTGCTCTTTAAATACAGGGAACAATTCGTTGTAACGAGGTAGATGGCTTGATGAACAGGTTGGAGTAAATGCACCCGGTAAGCTAAATACGATAACGGTCTTACCTTTAAATAGTTCATCGGTCGTTACATTCACCCAAGAGTCACCTTGACGAACTGGAAAAGTAACTTGAGGGACTTGTTGACCTTCTTTAGATACAAACATAATGATTTCCTTTAACTATTTTAAATTATGCGTATAGAGCTTAGCGTTTTTCGTCGCTCTGTTTCGTTTTGTTGAGCCCATTATTGTAAAAATCCTTTGATAGCTCTAATCGTTTGGTGTTATGGTTTTGATAGGTATTAGCTATTGTTATAGAAGCGAAGCGTGAATTATGAATATTCGAGATTTTGAGTACTTAGTTGCACTTGCGGAACATAAGCACTTTCGCAAAGCGGCAGAGGCATGTTTTGTTAGTCAGCCAACACTGAGTGGGCAAATTCGTAAACTAGAGGATGAACTCGGGACCACGCTTTTAGAGCGAAGCAGCCGACGTGTTTTGTTTACCGATTCAGGGTTACAGCTGGTGGAGCAGGCTAAACGCATCTTAAGTGAAGTGAAAACCTTCAGAGATATGGCAAGCGGTCAAAGCGGAGCCATGACTGGACCGATGCATATTGGTTTCATCCCGACGGTTGGGCCTTATCTATTACCCAAAATTCTGCCGCAGATAAAAGAAGCATTTCCTGAGCTGGAGCTATTTCTGCACGAAGCTCAGACACATCAATTAGTGCGTCAATTGGAAGAAGGTAAACTAGATTGCTTAGTTTTAGCTTCGGTTGATGAAACTGCGCCATTTAAAGAGATCGAAGTGTATCAAGAGCCATTAAGTGTCGCAGTGCCATGTGACCACGAGTGGGCCTCTCTCGACCATGTTGATATGTTGGAGCTGAATGGTAAAACCGTTTTAGCGTTGGGAGACGGCCACTGTCTGCGAGATCAAGCGTTAGGTTTTTGTTTTGCCGCTGGTGCAAAAGACGATGAGCGTTTTAAAGCCACCAGCTTGGAGACGTTACGCAACATGGTTGCTGCCGGTGCGGGGATTACGTTATTGCCTCAGCTTTCTATCCCTAATGAGAAGCAAAAAGATGGCGTATGCTACGTACCAGCTGTTAACCCAACCCCCTCGCGTAATATCGTTCTCGTATACCGTCCGGGCTCACCATTACGAGCTAGGTTTGAAGCTTTAGCAGCGAAGATTAAAGAGGTGTTGGCTTCTTATCCATCATTGAATGCTGCAGCATAAGAAGCAGACATAAAAAAGGGAGAGCTTGATGCTCTCCCTTGTGCTTTTGTGATTTAGAACAGTTCTTCTGCGCCAGAGCCTGAAGAATAAATACTATCTTCTAAACGGTCGCCAGCGTATTCGGTAGGCTCCGTGCCTTTTTCAAAGTATTCGAACATTGATGTGCTATCTACCTTGTGCGTTAGCATACCGCTGTTGCGATCAATACGAACTCGAATAATATCCTCTGGAATATTTTTACCTTGCTCCGGCGTCCCTTCTAGCGCAACACGCATGAAGTCAATCCAAGCAGGCTCTGCGGTTTTCGCACCCGACTCGGCACCAGAAATTTGGCCTTGCCCTAGGTTGCTGTTAACAGTGGTGCGGCCAAGTGCACGTGAGTGATCATCAAAGCCAACCCAAGCTATCGCAACGACACCAGGTCCATAGCCATTGTACCAAGCATCCTTGGAATCATTCGTTGTACCCGTTTTACCCCCGATATCTCGACGACCAAGTTTTTGCGCGCGCCAGCCTGTACCATTCCAACCTGTGCCTTCACGCCAGTTACCGCCACCCCAAATGTTGCTGTACATCATCTCACGCATTAAGAATGCATTCTGTTCAGAGATAACTTGCGGTGCATATTGAGGTTCATCATTTTCAAGGGCATTGTCTGTTGCAAGGCCATCAATTGCGACGTCTTGTTCGCCAAATTCATCAGCGTAGCGATTTTCTGGCTGCTCGCTCATTTGCGGACAATCCTTATGACAAACACTCTTTGGATTGGCTTTAAACAGTACTTCACCGAATGCATCTTCCACGCGTTCTACATAGAATGGTTCAACGTAATAACCACCGTTCGCAAACACAGAGTAACCTTGTGCCACTTTCATTGGTGTTAAGCTGCCAGCTCCGAGTGCGATGGTCTCTGAGCGCGGTACTTGGTTAATATCAAAACCGAAACGAGTAAGGTACTGACGTGTCTCCTCGAGGCCAACTTCACGGAGTGTACGCACTGCCATGACGTTTTTTGATTGAGCTAAGCCGAGGCGAAGACGCGTTGGACCACCATAAGTCGGTGGTGAGTTTTTTGGTCGCCAAGCTGAACCAGAACCTGCATCCCACTTGTTAATCGGCGCATCGTTAATCAAAGTGGCTAGAGTCAGCCCTTTGTCAATTGCTGCCGAGTAGATGAAAGGCTTGATACTTGAACCAACCTGACGCACTGACATGGTTGCACGGTTAAACTTGCTGTGAACAAAGTTGAAACCACCAACCAGCGACAATATCGCGCCATTTTCTGGGTTCATCGCAACAAACGCGGTGTTTGCTGTCGGCACTTGGCTCAGTTTCCAGCTCAGTGTTGTGTTGTCATCTTCATCGGTTTCACTTACTTCGCGAACCCAAACTTGTTGACCTGTCGCTAGCACATCATGCGCTGACTTTGGTGTTGAGCCTTGGCGGTTATCAGTAATGTACTTACGCGCCCAGTGCATTCCAGTCCAAGGGATGGTTTGCTCTTCATGGTTCTTAACCCATACTTGTGCCGTCTTATCATCGACTTTCGTCACAACCGCAGGGTAAAGGTCACCATAAGTTGGCTGTTTCTTCAGGTGCTTTTCTATTTGCTCATTGTCCCAGGCCGCTTCCCCTTCTTTCCAAAGCACACTTTCTGCACCACGGTAGCCATGACGTTCATCGTATGACAAGAGGTTATTTACCGCAGACGTATTTGCAGCATCTTGCAGTTTAGAATCCACAGTCATGTAGATATTCAAGCCAGAGGTATAAGCTTCTTCTTCACCGTATTCTTTTACTGCCCATGCACGAGCCAACTCTGCTACGTAAGGTGCGGAAAGCTCAATCTCAGCGCTATGATAACGCGCCACAATAGGCTCATTGCGTGCTTCGTCATACTGCTCTTGTGTAATGTATTTCTCATCAAGCATTCGCATTAATACAACGTTACGGCGTTTTGTTGCGCGCTCAAGAGAGTAAATTGGGTTCATGGTTGATGGCGCTTTTGGCATACCAGCGAGTGTTGCAATCTCACTTAACGTCAATTCATCAAGGCTCTTGCCAAAATACACTTGAGCGGCAGCACCAAAGCCATATGAGCGGTAACCAAGGAAGATTTTATTGACATAAAGCTCCATGATTTCTTGCTTACTTAAAAGCTGCTCAATATGGATAGCAATAAAAATCTCTTTAATCTTACGCATGATCTTCTTCTCATTAGATAAGAAGAAGTTACGAGCTAGCTGTTGCGTAATCGTACTTGCACCCTGTTTAGCCGAGCCTGAAACCGCAACAACAACCGCTGCACGAGTGATGCCGATAGGGTCGATACCAGGATGCTCATAGAAACGACTATCTTCGGTTGCGATGAGCGCGTGAATTAAGTCTTGAGGAATTTCGTCATAAGTAACAGGAATACGACGCTTTTCACCGAACTGTGCGATCAGCTTCCCGTCTTGACTAAACACCTTCATAGGTGTTTGTAATTCAACGTCTTTTAGAGTTGCAACATCTGGCAATTCAGGCTTCACGTACTGATAGAAGCCAAATATTGTGGTGACTCCAAGAATTATGCAAATCAATGTTAAAAATAATAAACGCTTTATGAACTTCACCGGAGAATCCCTGATTGGTTGAGGCTGTGTAACGGCAAACCCTTGTACTCTTAGGTCAAAAATTTAGCACATAAGAGATATTAACTCTTATTTGGATGCTAATAACAACCTTTGCACGAAGAAATTTCGGAGCGAGAGTAAGAGATGGATAAGCTAATCGTTACCGGCATCGATATAGGCCATAACAGCCTCAAAGCCGTAGTACTTAAACCCACAGGCAACAATTACGCTCTGTTGGGTTACAAAGAAATATTACTAAAGGAAGGTATTGTCGCTGAAAATAACACCATAAATCATCAAGAAATTGTAAAGACCCTCAAGCAGATAAAAAAAGAACTGCCTTTTGGTGCTAAAAAAGTTGCGATCTCAGTTCCTGATAACTCGGTAATTAGCAAGAAACTGCAAATAGAACAAAATCTTGAAGAGAGTGAAGTTGAGTTTGCAGTGATACAAGCCTTTTCTCATCAATCGCCATTCCCTGTCGAAGAGCTGAGTTTAGACTTCGTTCGTCTTCGCGCTGAGGGCGGGCAGAGTGGCAGTGATAGCTATCAAGTGTTTGCGACAAGAAAAGATGTGGTAGAAGGCCGAGTCGATGCATTACAAAAGTCCGGACTAAAACCTGTTTTAGTGGACGTGCATTCGCAAAGCCTTGGTCATATCTGGAAGCTCACCGCCGATCGCTTTCCTGACAAAAACAAATACTGCTTACTCGATATTGGCACTTTATCGAGCTCCTTCACCATGTTTACCGAACAAGGTGAACTGTTTCACAAAGAGTTTGCTTACGGCACACGCGGAGCAAACAGCGCTTCTCCAGTCGATTTTCTGTCCGATGATGCTCAGGAGAAAACAGAGCTGTTTAACCGTCAAATCGTAGAGCGAGTAAAGCGCCAGATGCAGCTCTATACCTCAATCAATGGCTCACAAAACATCAAGGGTATCTGGTTATCAGGGGAAGGGGCCTCCACTCCCATGCTCGCAGAGGAGTTGTCTCAACAATTGTCGTTAGAGTGTGAATTGCTAAATCCGCTAGGGCTATTTGAGATGAAGGTGTCTAAGCGTAAGCGTCGTGCTGTGGATTGGCAGCATTTCTCAACAGCAGCCGGACTGGCCGTTCGTGGCATTCATTGGCTAGGAGGCGCCCGTGCTTTATCGCATTAATTTACTTCCTTGGCGAGAGAATCAAAGAGAAGAGCACCGACGTCGTTTCATCAGTTTGGTCGCATTAGGTATGTTGGTCGCTGTTGGCATCCAGTGGGGTATTGGAAAGTTTTTTGAGTACCAACAAGATCAACAACAGGAGCGGCTCGATTACCTCACTCACTACATTGCCGAACTCGACCAGCGTATTGAAGCAATGAAAATTGCAGAGCAAGAGCACAGCAAAATCCTCGAACGTCTAAAGGTCGTTGAAGGTTTACAAAACGGACGAAACAAAACGACCGAGTTCATGAACTTAATGCCTGCCGTTATCCCTGAAGGTGTATATGTCGACAAGATCAAAATGAATGATCTGGAAATTGAGATCTCTGGGATCTCAGATAGCACTCCAAAACTTGCCACGATGCTAGACAACATGGAGCGCTCGGCCAAGTTGAACGACGTAGAAATGCATTCCATCGTTCACGGCAAAGCCCGTTTTGGGAAAGAGTTTCAAACATTCAAAGTGTCTTTCATGTTCAAAGTAACGGAGAAGAAATTGGAGGCTCAACGTGGTTGATTGGCAGGATCTCGAAATAGATGAAATGGCCGAGTGGCCATTGTTGCCCCAGATTGTAGTAATCGCGCTTCTGATCATGGTGATTCAAGGCTTAGGTTATTGGTTTTACCTTAAACCGAAAGACGAACAGTTGAATCACTTGATCCAGCAGGAGCAGACACTCAAGGTGGCATTGAAGATCAAAGCGAACAAAGTGGCAGCGTTGCCTCAGCTTCAATCTCAATTGGATGAACTTACCACCCGTTACGAGTTATTACTGCAGCAACTGCCTGCGCAAAAAGAGCTGGCTACAATGCTCGCTTCAGTGAATGAACTTGGCATCGACAATAAGCTGACTTTCACCCGAATCGACTGGGGCGAAAAACAATCAGAGCACTTCCTTTATCGTCTCCCTTTAAACATAGAGTTAACGGGCGACTTTCATGACATCGGCCATTTTTCTCAGGCGATAGCGACGCTACCTCGAATCATCACGTTTAAAGATGTGACTTGGCAACGTGTCAGCCAAGAGAGCGAAACCCTGCACTTTCGGGTGCGCGCTAACACCTATCAGTTTAAGCCGGAGGAGACGAAAAATGACAAGTAAGTCTTTGTTGCTGGTACTGATGGGTTCTCTATTGATGGGTTGCCAGGCGAATGATGAATCATTGACGGATTTTATTCGAGGAGTGGAAACACAGGCGCGTCGAGAGGTCGAGAAGCTTAAGCCCGTAGACAAGTATGTTGCAGTCACGTACGCACCGGAAGTACAGCGTGCACCCTTTGAATTACCCAAAGAAGCCACCATCGCGACTCAGCCAGTTGCAAGAAAAGATTGTTGGCAACCGCCCTCAAGAAGGCGAACTGGAAAATTAGAAAGATTCCCATTAAGCCAATTACGTTTGAAAGGGGTCATGGGCATGGATAACACGGTTTCTGGCCTCGTTCAGGCTCCCAATGGCACCGTCTATAAAGTTAAGCCGGGTCAATACCTTGGACGCAATAATGGCAAAGTGACCCATGTCAGCCACTCCTATTTGTTGATTAATGAAACGTTGCCCGACGGCTTAGGATGTTGGCAAAAACGTAAAGTTAAGTTGGCT
Source organism: Vibrio sp. Vb1018 (assembly GCF_033338775.1). NCBI lineage: Bacteria > Pseudomonadati > Pseudomonadota > Gammaproteobacteria > Vibrionales > Vibrionaceae > Vibrio > Vibrio sp. Vb1018. The sequence continues at coordinate 23,346 of NZ_JAWOTI010000031.1, read as the reverse complement.
TTGAGATAGCCCCATTTATTTTTGATATTGAGTAATGAAAATGAGACAAGGATTAACACGTACACCAAGGATACTTACTGGGCTCTTCTCCTTATGGTTGTTTGTATTTTTAGCCCCTTTAGCTGCAGCAGAAGAAGTTTCGTCCAATGCCCTAAAAAGTATCGACTTTCGAACTAATAAAGATAAAGACGCCGTGATTGTCGTCGAATTGGCGTCACCGGCCGCGATTGTAGATATCAAGCGTGTACAGGAAGGGTTAAGTATCGATTTGCTTAACACTTCAGTAAAAGACGAGCAATTGTATCTCCTAGACGTGAAAGACTTTTCGACTGTGGTTGAGAGCGTAGAAGTGTTTCGCGACACCTCGACGACGCGCTTGGTTGCGCACATCAATGAAGAATACATGCATGATTACCGTTTAACGGGGCGTTTTTTGGAAATCAAAGTAGCGAAGATCAAACCCAATGAGAAAGCCCCAGATAAAAGCATTTTAGAAAGAGAAGGTAAGCTTATTTCGATTAACTTCCAAGATATTCCTGTGCGAAACGTCTTGCAGCTTATTGCTGATTACAACCAATTCAATTTGGTTGTCTCCGACTCTGTAGAAGGCAACCTCACGCTTCGTCTTGATGGTGTCCCTTGGCAGCAAGTGCTGGATATTATTTTGCAAGTTAAGGGGTTAGATAAGCGTGTTGATGGCAACGTGATTTTAGTTGCTCCGACTGATGAGCTGGACTTGCGTGAGAAGCAGCAGTTAGAAAAACAAAAACTGACGGAAGAAATGGGAGAGCTTTCATCTGAAATCATCAAAGTTAATTTTGCTAAAGCATCAGACATTGCGGAGATGATCAATGGAGAAGGAAATATCAGCATGCTGTCAGAGCGCGGCAGTATGACCATTGATGAGCGAACTAACTCGTTATTGATTAGAGAGTTACCTGAAAACATCGAGGTGATTCGAGAAATTATTGAGTCTTTGGATATTCCAGTTAAACAGGTTCAAATTGAGGCGCGTATTGTGACCATCAATGAAGGTAACATGGACGAGCTAGGTATTCGTTGGGGTTTTACGTCTATTAATGGCAGTAATACAGTGGGCGGTTCTATTGAGAACAACCTTGCCACGATCGGTCTCTATAATGGAGAAGGGGGTGATGACGGTGGTGACGGTGATGGAGTAGGGATCGATGACTTCCTAAATGTAAACTTAGCTGCAACCAGTCCGAATGCGACCAGTCTTGCTTTCCAAGTTGCGAAGTTAGGTTCAGACACCTTGTTGGATCTTGAGCTTTCTGCTCTGCAACAAGAGTCTAAAGCTGAGATTATCTCGAGCCCACGTTTGATCACTACCAATAAGAAGCCTGCCTATATTGAACAAGGTACAGAGATTCCTTATCTTGAGTCATCATCAAGTGGTGCAACGACGGTGACGTTCAAAAAGGCGGTATTAAGTTTGAAAGTGACCCCGCAAATCACACCGGATAACCGCTTAGTGTTGGATTTAAGTGTCACGCAAGATAGACCTGGACAAGTCGTGAAGACAGGCACTGGTGAAGCTGTTGCGATTGATACTCAACGTATCGGGACGCAAGTGTTAGTGAATAACGGTGAAACGGTCGTTCTTGGTGGTATTTTTCAGCACAGCATTACTAACTCGGTGGACAAAGTACCTTTGTTGGGCGACCTGCCGCTATTAGGTGCTCTTTTTCGTCGAAGTTATGAGAATGTTGGCAAAAGTGAGCTGTTAATTTTCGTCACGCCTAAGGTGGTGATTCAGTAGTTCTGTCTCGGGAAAAACTGATTAAATCAAAAATAAAGTTGCAATAGTGGCACCATGCTTGGATAATTTCGGGTCTTATCACGAATTATCTGTGAGGAACTGGTGCCACAAGCCTTGTAGAACAGCAGTTTAGCTGTGTTTTCTTGTGGCGATCTTATTGAATCAATGTTGTAAATTACTGCTAAACATGGCTGAGAAACGTAATATTTTCCTTGTTGGCCCAATGGGCGCCGGCAAAAGTACAATTGGTAGACATCTAGCACAGCAACTGCATATGGAGTTTGTTGACTCCGATACAGTGATCGAAGAACGCACTGGTGCAGACATCTCTTGGGTTTTTGATGTAGAAGGTGAAGAAGGCTTCCGCAAGCGTGAAGAAGCGGTACTTGAAGACCTAACACAAGAGCAAGGCATCGTGCTTGCGACTGGCGGTGGCTCTGTTAAGAGCAAAGAAAACCGCAATCGTCTTTCGGCACGTGGTGTTGTTGTTTACTTAGAAACGACGATTGAAAAGCAACTTGCGCGTACAAACCGCGACAAGAAGCGTCCTTTACTTCAAACGGATAACCCTCGCGAAGTACTGGAGCAATTAGCTGAAGAACGTAATCCTTTATATGAAGAAGTAGCGGATTACACTGTTCGCACTGACGATCAAAGTGCAAAAGTGGTAGCCAACCAGATCGTAAAAATGCTAGAAGAGAGATAAGTCTTTATCTTTTTTTTAATTGGAGCAAACCGATGGAACGGATTACGGTCAACCTAGCTGAGCGTAGCTACCCAATCTCTATTGGCGCCGGGTTATTTGAGGACCCGGCGTACCTCTCTCAAGTTCTCTCAAACAAAAATGCAAAACAAAAAGTTGTTGTGATCAGTAATGTCACAGTGGCGCCTTTGTATGCAGACAAAATTTTAAAGCAACTCGAGCAGCTCGGTTGTAGTGCATCCTTGTTAGAATTGCCTGACGGTGAACAGTACAAAAACTTGGATGTATTTAATCAAGTAATGAACTTCTTACTGGAAGGGAGTTATGCTCGTGATGTTGTGATCATCGCGTTAGGTGGTGGTGTTATTGGCGACCTTGTGGGTTTTGCGTCTGCCTGTTACCAGCGTGGGGTCGATTTTATTCAAATACCGACCACATTACTATCCCAAGTGGACTCTTCGGTTGGTGGAAAAACCGCGGTTAACCATCCGTTGGGTAAGAACATGATAGGTGCGTTTTACCAACCTAAAGCCGTGATCATTGATACCAACTGCCTGTCGACGTTGCCTGAACGTGAGTTCGCTGCGGGTATCGCCGAAGTCATTAAGTACGGCATTATTTACGATGCAGATTTTTTTGTATGGTTAGAAGACAATCTTGAGCGCTTGTATGCGTTGGATGAAGAAGCACTAACTTATGCGATCGCACGTTGCTGTGAAATAAAAGCGGAAGTGGTGGCTCAGGATGAGAAAGAATCGGGCATCCGTGCTTTGCTTAACTTAGGTCACACCTTTGGTCATGCGATTGAAGCGGAACTTGGCTATGGCAATTGGCTGCATGGTGAAGCGGTATCTTCCGGCACTGTTATGGCGGCCAAAACGTCGCATCTACGCGGTCTGATCTCGGAAGAGCAATTTGAGCGTATTGTTGCGATTTTGCGTCGTGCAAAACTGCCTGTGCATACTCCAGACAGTATGAATTTCGATGACTTCATCAAGCACATGATGCGAGATAAGAAAGTCCTCTCTGGTCAATTACGATTGGTTTTGCCTACAGGCATTGGCACTGCCGAGGTAATTGCTGATACGACGCAAGACGTACTCAAGCAGGCAATAGACTTCGGTCGCGATATTTAACCTTGTAATGGCGCCTTTGGGCGTCATTCTTGTAGTGTATTAAGGTTATTAGATGAGTGTTGCTCACGTACTGGAATTAGATTCTCAAATCGAGTTGCTTGATAGATTAGGTCTACTTACTAACTTTGGTTCCAATCTCATTGCGATTAATGGTCATGATGGGTACGGGAAATCTTGGTTAGCGCAGCGATACCTTGAAGTGGGTGCCAGTAACAAGAATCAATGTTTGTTACTTTGTCATTCTAATCAAGACGATGTGCAGCATCGCGTCCTTATTTTGAGTCAACTAGTTTCGGACGCATTGTTTAATCAGCAAGAGCCTTTACTTGATAGCCTTGAAAGGCTTTTAGGTGATGAGCCGTGTGACATTGCAATTGTTGTAGATGATGCGCATTTATTGAGTGAGACACTTATCTCTGAGCTTTGGATGCTGGTCTTAGAGGCGCACCATAAGCCAAATTGGACCATCAATGTCTTATTGTTTACACAGTCTGGACGTTTAGAAGGTTTGCTAGCACGTCTCAGTTATGGACAAGAGATAAAGCCTGTTGAGCTTGATATTGATATGTTGTCCGAAGTGGAAGCTCGTCGTTTCTTTGAGTCACTTGTTGCGCGCTACGTCGATGATGAGTCTGAGAAACGGGTTCGAGATGCATTTAAAAAAGTCGACCCAGTACCGGGTGACATCATGGCGTTAGGAGAGATGAAAGTGGAAAAAAGGATCATTATCCGCTCGATTGTCGGTTCACCCCTGAATATTGCGTTGGTGGTATTAGTATTACTGTTGCTTGCTGCTGGTGGCTATTGGTGGATGCTTAGTCAACCAAGTCCTGATGATAAGGCGCAGCAAATTGCTGGCAGTTTAGAGCAAACGGCTATTCCAACTTTTGAAGAGTCAGGAATCAGTGCAGCGCAGTCTTCACTGCAACCTGTAACCGATGGTTCTAGCAGTCCTGATAAGTCTGGTGCGGTTGATGATTCTGATTCATTACCGCCAGCAGTGACAGAAGAAGTAGCGAGCGTAGGCAGTGATGACAATCAACAAAGAGTGGTGATTGAGTCGAATGTGGTCGATGCATTGCTTGAAGGTAAAACTGATTCAGCAGACACAAAAGCGATTGATGACGTCGTAAGTATAGAGAAGACAGAAACCGCCGATGAAACTAGCTCTCCTTTGATTAAAGTCGTAAAACCGAATCAAGATATGGCGCAAGCACCTGCTCAGTCAGAAGAGGGTGACGTAAACCAACCTGTTGTGAAGTTTTCATTTGCCCGTGAAGAACTAAAAGCGCTATCGCCAAGAGCTTATACTTTACAACTCGCAGCTATGACCTCAATGGAAGATGTACAATCCTTTCTCAATGAGCATCAACTGAATAATCAAGTGCGAATTTATCCTACCGTTCGTAATGACACCGAGTGGTATATCATCACATATCAAGATTATCCGACAATTCAAATGGCTCGTGATGCCGTCGCAAGCTTGCCAGATTCGGTTAAGTCGGTGAGTCCTTGGGCAAAATCACTCCGTCAGGTTCACCGTGAAATTGAACGAGTGAAATAAACCTGAGCTTCCCTGAAAAATATGTTACATTCCGCAGCCTTAATTTTTGGTCGATAGATAGAGCAGTAGATGAAAAAGCAACGAGCCTTTCTTAAATGGGCAGGAGGAAAATACGGACTGGTTGAAGACATCCAACGTCATTTGCCGCCGGCTCGAAAGCTAGTTGAACCTTTTGTTGGTGCGGGCTCAGTGTTTCTGAATACCGATTATGACCATTATCTACTTGCAGATATCAATCCAGATTTGATCAATCTGTACAACCTGCTGAAAGAACGCCCTGAAGAGTATATCTCTGAAGCGAAGCGTTGGTTTGTCGCTGAGAACAACCGCAAAGAAGCCTACCTACACATTCGCGCTGAATTTAATAAAACCGATGACGTGATGTACCGCTCTTTAGCGTTTTTGTATATGAACCGCTTTGGTTTTAATGGCCTATGCCGTTACAACAAAAAAGGTGGCTTCAATGTACCGTTTGGCTCTTACAAAAAGCCGTATTTCCCTGAGGCGGAACTGGAGTTTTTTGCAGAAAAAGCCCAAAAAGCTACGTTCGTTTGTGAAGGTTATCCTGAAACATTTCGTCGTGCGCGCAAAGGGAGCGTCGTGTATTGCGATCCACCTTATGCGCCGCTTTCAAATACGGCAAATTTCACCTCATACGCAGGTAATGGTTTCACGTTGGACGACCAAGCTGCATTAGCCGACATTGCTGAAAGAACAGCGACTGAACGTGGCATTCCTGTGTTGATTTCTAACCACGACACTACCTTGACACGTCGGTTGTATCACGGCGCGGATCTTAATGTGGTAAAAGTAAAGCGTACCATTAGCCGTAATGGTAACGGTCGTAATAAAGTTGATGAGCTACTTGCGCTTTTTCATGCCCCAGACATGGATAAATCAAACTCTTAATTCTCACACTATTATATCTAAATAGTGGATCTCCCCACTGGCTTCGGTAGAATTGCGCGCAGATTGTTTGCTCATTACTACTGAGGTCAGGTATGAAAGATTTTCTTATTGCTCCATCCATTTTATCGGCAGATTTTGCTCGTCTCGGTGAAGATGTAGAAAAAGTACTCGCAGCGGGTGCGGATGTGGTGCATTTCGACGTTATGGATAACCACTATGTACCAAACCTGACTTTTGGTGCGCCTGTGTGTAAAGCACTACGCGATTATGGCATCACAGCGCCAATCGATGTTCACCTAATGGTGAAACCCGTTGACCGTATTATTCCTGATTTCGCAAAAGCGGGTGCGTCGATGATTACGTTCCATGTAGAAGCTTCTGATCATGTAGACCGTACACTGCAGTTAATTAAAGAGCACGGCTGTCAGGCTGGTGTGGTACTAAACCCAGCAACGCCACTTGCAAGTCTTGAATTTATTATGGATAAAGTCGACATGATTCTACTGATGTCGGTAAACCCTGGTTTTGGTGGTCAATCATTCATTCCTCATACACTAGATAAACTGCGTGCCGTTCGTAAGATGATTGACGAGTCTGGTCGTGATATCCGCTTAGAAATCGATGGCGGTGTGAAGGTTGACAACATTCGTGAAATTGCAGAAGCGGGCGCAGACATGTTTGTTGCAGGCTCGGCGATTTTCGGTGAGCCAGATTACAAACAAGTGATCGATCAAATGCGCGCTGAACTGGCTGAAGTTAAATAAGCACCGATAAGCCAGCGCAATAACACGCTGATTTTAAAGGCTGCCAGCTTGTTGGCAGCCTTTGTGTTTTCTAGTATTAGAAGAAATTAAATATCCACTGCGCTGAGCAAATAATCACTTGCCTATTTTACGCCCTTTCTGTACTATTCGTGCTCCTTAAACTCAGTCAATTATCTTTAGTTCCTTGCTTCCTCTGGACGACTGAGCCATTTGTGGAAGCTGAATAATCCGTAAGGAGCAACCAATGCGTCATTACGAAATCGTATTCATGGTGCACCCAGATCAAAGCGAGCAAGTTGCTGGCATGATCGAGCGTTACACTGGTTCAATCACTGAAGCTGGCGGTAAAATCCACCGTCTAGAAGACTGGGGCCGTCGTCAACTGGCTTACCCAATCAACAAGCTTCACAAAGCTCACTACGTTCTTATGAACGTTGAAGCTGACCAAGCTGTAATTGATGAGCTAGAAACTGCTTTCCGTTTCAACGATGCAGTTCTACGTAACATGATCATGCGTACTAAAGCAGCGATCACTGAGCAATCTATCATGCTTAAGCAAAAAGAAGAGCGTGCTCCACGTCGTGAAGAGCGTTCTGAAGCTAAGCCTGAAGCTAAGTCAGAAGCTGCTGAGTAAGTTTTCTTATGGCCAATCGAATGGAGCTGAGCGGCACCATTGCCAAACCGCCCATTCGTAGTAAAAGCCCTGGTGGCATTGAACACTGTCGGTTTTGGCTGGAGCATCGCTCTACTATTATCGAAGCTGACTTACCTCGACAAGTTTATTGTCGTATGCCGGTAGTCGTCAGCGGGCTTGGGTCACAAGCACTAACTCAGAATTTAGTTCAAGGCAGTAACATTAAGGTAAGTGGTTTTGTCACTTATCAAACCGGCCGAAATGGCGTGGGAAAATTAGTGTTACACGCCGACAACATTACTCAAATTTAAGATCAGGAGATAGCCCATGGCTCGTTTCTTCCGTCGTCGTAAATTCTGCCGTTTCACTGCAGAAGGCGTACAAGAGATTGATTACAAAGACGTAGCAACTCTTAAAAACTACATCACTGAAGCTGGTAAAATCGTACCTAGCCGTATCACTGGTACAAGCGCTAAGTACCAGCGTCAACTAGCACGTGCTATCAAGCGTTCACGCTACCTAGCTCTACTACCGTACACTGACAAGCATCAGTAATCGGTTCATTTTATTAAGAAAGAGGATTAAGCAATGCAAGTTATTCTACTTGATAAAATTGGTAACCTAGGTGGTCTTGGCGATACTGCAAACGTTAAATCTGGCTACGCTCGTAACTTCCTTATCCCACAAGGTAAAGCAGTTATGGCAACTAAAGCTAACGTTGAAATGTTTGAAGCTCGTCGTGCTGAACTAGAAGCTAAAGTTGCTGAGCAACTAGCTGCTGCAGAAGCTCGCGCAGAGAAAGTTAACGCTCTAGAAGCTGTAGTTATCGCTTCTAAAGCTGGTGACGAAGGCAAACTATTCGGTTCTATCGGTACTCGTGACATCGCTGACGCTATCACAGCTGCAGGCGTTGAAGTTGCTAAGAGCGAAGTTCGCCTTCCTGAAGGTGCTCTACGTAACACTGGTGAGTTCGAGATCAGCGTTCAACTTCACTCTGAAGTTTTCGCAACTGTGAACCTACAAGTTGTTGCTGCTGAGTAATTCAGTATCAAGACGAAATACTAAAAAGCACCTCCTCGGAGGTGCTTTTTTTATTTCTAAAACTGAGAGAAAAAGGGTTAAAAAGCGAAAAGTAAATTAACGGAAAATACGCTGTCCGCTTTGCTTAAGCCTTCAGGCACTTTATCGTGATACTGACGAGAGTGCGCCAGTTTCAGTGCGATATCTTCAGTAATATCATTGGTTACACTGAGTTCACTATCAGTACGTGTGTTACTTCTACCTGTTACCAACGTAATATCAGCTGCGAAACTTAAATTATCCAACGCATGCCAAGTTGTGTTGATATTTCCTCGAAAAATGCCTTCTCTAACGATATCGGGAAAGACAATATCGTCATCATCTATTTCGTCTAAGTTTGGCTCTTGATAGCGAAAACCAGGGCCTACTTCTACCTCTAAAATGAAGTTCTCAGTGTAGGAGAACTGGTAACCCAAACCACCTGACAACGTATAGTCTTTAAAATAAGCACTGTAGCGAGAATCCACTCCTTTAAAGCTGCCATACAAATACGTCTTAGGGCCTAACTTGTAGTCACTCTGTAGGGAATAGGTGGATGAGCGTTTGTCTTCTTCACCGTCTTTGTACAAGTTGTAGTACTTCCATTCACCATTAGAACGGTGTCGACCTGACGTATATTCAGCACTCAAACGAGCATTCAGGGAACGAGAGTCCGTGTTACCTGTGTGAGCTTGATAGCCGAACTCCACCTCGGTTTTTAGTGGGTCGGGTACATCAATATTTTGCTCTGGCTGTACTGATTCGTCAGCATACGATGCACTAGCGCACAGTAGGCTAAAGCTAAGTAACCAGTATCGGGACACATCAACCTCGAACGTAATCAAAAAGGAGGGGCATGATACTGATACAGATATTTGGTTGGGTCAATGGTAGGTTAATTTTTATTAGAGCTAGGCGGAAGAACCAGGCTATTACCCGGGTGGTTCACATGATGATTTCTTAACAAGTAATTGTCGCTTCGGGGAAGCATCTCAGCTAGGTTAAGGTTATAATCGTGGGTCAATAGTAGTTATCGAGCAAAGTCATGGCGGAAAACAGAAATCGCAAACCTTCAGACAGTCAGGTCGACGCAATCAAAATGCCACCTCACTCACTAGAAGCCGAGCAATCAGTAATTGGTGGTCTTTTACTGGATAATGAACGTTGGGACACCGTTGCCGAACGTGTTGTGAGCAGTGATTTCTATAGTCGTCCACACCGCCTGATTTTTGAAGGTGTAAAAACCATTCTTGAAGCGGGTAAACCTCTCGATCTTATTACTTTATCGGAATATCTAGAGCGTCACGAGTTGTTAGAAGATGTAGGCGGTTTTGCTTACCTCGCTGACTTGGCGAAGAATACGCCAAGTGCAGCTAACATCAATGCGTATGCTGATATTGTCGCTGAGCGTGCGATTGTTCGTGGTCTTATTGGTGTCGCGAATGAAATTGCGGACGCGGGCTATGACCCTCAAGGTCGCAGTTCTGAAGATTTAATAGACATGGCGGAGAGTAAAGTTTTTGCTATCGCCGAGTCTCGAACTAGTGAAAACGAAGGACCACAAAACGTCGACAACATCCTCGAAAAGACGTTAGAACGTATCGAGTTGTTGTATAAAACGCCACAAGATGGTGTTACCGGGGTCGATACCGGTTTCACCGATCTCAATAAGAAAACCGCAGGTTTGCAAGGCTCTGATTTGGTGATTGTCGCAGCGCGTCCATCGATGGGTAAAACGACCTTTGCAATGAACTTGTGTGAAAATGCGGCCATGCAACAAGAAAAGCCCGTACTTATTTTCTCGTTAGAGATGCCAGCTGAACAGTTGATGATGCGTATGTTGGCCTCTTTGTCTCGTGTTGACCAAACCAAGATCCGTACGGGTCAGCTAGATGACGAAGATTGGGCGCGTATTTCTTCTACTATGGGTATCCTGATGCAGAAGAAAAATATGTACATTGATGATAGCTCTGGTCTAACTCCGACCGAAGTGCGTTCGCGCGCTCGCCGTATCGCTCGTGAACATGGCGGTCTATCTATGATCATGGTCGACTACCTTCAGTTGATGCGCGTGCCTTCGTTAACCGATAACCGTACTCTTGAGATTGCTGAGATCTCTCGCTCTCTTAAGGCGCTGGCAAAAGAGCTAAATGTGCCTGTTGTGGCACTGTCGCAGCTAAACCGTTCCCTAGAGCAACGTGCGGATAAACGACCAGTAAACTCGGACTTGCGTGAATCCGGTTCCATCGAGCAGGATGCCGACTTGATCATGTTCATCTACCGTGATGAGGTTTATCACCCAGATAGTCCGTACAAAGGTACGGCCGAAATCATTATTGGTAAACAGCGTAACGGTCCTATCGGCTCTGTTCGCCTCACTTTCCAAGGTCAACATTCGCGTTTCGACAACTACGCGGGTCCTGCATTCGATATTGATGATGAGTAATTCCATGAGCTATATGAAAGCGGCCAAGGCGTGCATTGATTTGTCTGCGTTGCAGCACAACTTACAGCGCGTAAAAGCTCAAGCGCCACAAAGTAAAGTGATGGCTGTCGTCAAGGCCAATGGTTATGGTCACGGATTACGTCATGTCGCAAAACATGCTAACCATGCGGATGCGTTTGGCGTGGCTCGCATTGAAGAAGCATTGCAACTGCGCGCTTGTGGAGTAGTAAAGCCGATTCTATTGCTAGAAGGTTTTTACTCTCCTGGTGATTTACCTGTTCTTGTGACGAACAACATCCAAACCGTGGTGCACTGTGAAGAGCAGCTTATCGCCTTGGAGCAAGCAGACCTTGAAACTCCGGTTGTCGTGTGGCTGAAGATTGACAGTGGCATGCACCGCCTTGGGGTTCGTCCTGAACAATATGACGACTTTGTAACGCGGCTGAAGGAGTGTCCAAATGTAGCGAAACCGTTGCGTTACATGAGCCACTTTGGCTGTGCAGATGAGCTGGATAGCGATATTACCCCACAACAGATTGAGCTGTTTAAATCGTTGACTTCTGGTTGCCAAGGGGAACGTTCACTGGCGGCATCTGCGGGGTTATTGGCATGGCCTCAAAGCCATTTAGATTGGGTTCGTCCGGGTATTATCATGTATGGTGTGTCGCCATTCGATGACAAAACGGCGCAAGATCTTGGGTATCAGCCTGTCATGACACTTAAATCCCACCTTATTGCGGTACGTGAAGTGAAGAAGGGCGAAAGTGTTGGCTATGGTGGTATTTGGACCAGTGAGCGAGATACAAAAGTTGGGGTCATCGCTGTAGGGTATGGCGACGGTTACCCAAGAAGTGCTCCAAACGGTACGCCGGTGTGGGTTAATGGCCGTAAAGTACCTATTGCAGGTCGAGTTTCCATGGATATGCTGACGGTCGATTTGGGACCAGACGCAACGGATAAAGTCAGCGAAGAAGCGATTCTTTGGGGGAAAGAGCTCCCAGTAGAAGAAGTGGCGGGTCACATTGGTACGATTGCGTATGAACTCGTGACTAAGCTAACGCCTCGCGTCGAGATGGAATACTCCAAATAAACAACGAAAGGCTAACCCAAGGTTAGCCTTTGTTTTATCTACTCACCGTTAATCGTAGCAATAACGCGGCGGCCGCCACCAAAGTCTCGATGCTCACCCAAGTAAATACCTTGCCATGTTCCTAAAGCTAATCGACCATTTTGGATTGGTACCGTCACACTACTGCCAAGCAGTGATGCTTTAATATGTGCCGGCATGTCGTCGTCACCTTCATAGGTGTGCTGATAATAAGGAGCACGCTCTGGCACAAACTTATTGAAGTGCGCTTCCATGTCCATACGCACGGTTGGATCAGCATTCTCATTTAAGGTCAAACTGGCGGAGGTGTGCTGAATAAATAAGTGTAATAAACCTACTGAAAGTTCGTTTATTTGTGGTAATTGTTGTTCAATTTCATCAGTTATCAGGTGAAAACCGCGGCTTCTCGCTTTTAATTGCAGTGTTTTTTGTGCCCACATACGTGTTCCTTTGGAAATTTATAAATTGGCGTCTATCCTATTCCAATTAGAGCCTGTCATTAGTAAATGATATGATTCTTGTCATCGTAAATGAATGTTCAATTTCAGGGCAGGGAACGTGACCTAACTCAATGTGAGTGTAAAAGCTCTCGGTCATAATTGGCGCCTGAAAAAAAATTACAAAGACTTGTTTTGTGGCAATTTGCCCAAACATCTAATTTATATTCTATTTGCTAAATCGGGGATTCCACAGTTTTCGCTAGACTGTAAGGAATGGAACCTACTGTAACATCGGGATAAAGACCATGTTGAAAAATATCAATCCAACGCAAACACAAGCTTGGAAAGCGCTAACGGCGCATTTCGAATCTGCACAAGATATGGATCTTAAAGAGCTGTTTGCTCAAGACGCAGCGCGTTTCGACAAATACTCTGCACGTTTCGGCTCAGACATCCTAGTCGATTACTCAAAGAACCTCATCAATGAGGAAACTCTGAAGCACCTGTTTGCTCTTGCGAAAGAGACCGAGCTGAAATCTGCAATTGAAGCGATGTTCAGTGGTGAAGCGATCAACCAAACAGAAGGTCGCGCTGTTCTTCACACTGCACTACGTAACCGCGCTAATACTCCAGTTATGGTAGATGGCGAAGACGTAATGCCAGCAGTGAACGCGGTTCTAGAAAAAATGAAATCATTCACTGAGCGCGTTATCGGCGGTGAATGGAAAGGTTACACAGGCAAAGCAATTACCGATATTGTGAACATCGGTATCGGCGGTTCTGACCTTGGCCCTTACATGGTGACGGAAGCTCTAGCGCCATACAAAAATCATCTAAACCTTCACTTCGTATCTAACGTTGATGGTACACACATCGTTGAAACGTTGAAGAAAGTTAACCCAGAAACGACGTTATTCTTGATCGCGTCTAAGACGTTTACAACACAAGAAACCATGACTAACGCGCACACTGCTCGTGATTGGTTCCTAGAATCGGCGGGTGATCAGGCTCATGTGGCTAAGCACTTTGCTGCGCTTTCAACAAACGCGACAGCCGTGTCTGAATTTGGTATCGATACAGCGAACATGTTTGAATTCTGGGACTGGGTTGGTGGCCGTTACTCACTATGGTCTGCGATCGGTCTATCAATTGCACTAGCAGTAGGTTTCGACAACTTCGTTGAGCTGCTTGATGGCGCTCACGAGATGGACAAGCACTTTGTATCAACAGATCTAGAAAGCAACATCCCTGTGATCCTTGCGCTTATCGGTATTTGGTACAACAACTTCCACGGTGCGGAATCAGAAGCTATTCTGCCTTACGATCAGTACATGCACCGTTTCGCGGCGTACTTCCAGCAAGGTAACATGGAATCAAACGGTAAATACGTTGACCGTGACGGCAATGCTGTAACTTACCAAACTGGCCCAATCATTTGGGGTGAACCAGGTACCAACGGTCAGCACGCGTTCTACCAGCTAATTCACCAAGGTACTAAGCTTATCCCATGTGACTTCATTGCACCTGCAATTAGCCACAACCCAGCTAGCGATCATCACCAAAAACTGATGTCTAACTTCTTCGCGCAAACTGAAGCTCTAGCGTTTGGTAAAAATGAAGAAACCGTGAAAGAAGAGTTGGTGAAAGTAGGTAAGAATGCTGAAGAAGTGGCAGCGATTGCGCCATTCAAAGTGTTTGAAGGTAACCGTCCAACAAACTCTATTCTAGTGAAGCAAATCACGCCTCGTACGCTAGGTAACTTGATCGCAATGTACGAACACAAAATTTTCGTACAAGGTGTTATCTGGAATATCTTCAGTTTTGACCAGTGGGGCGTGGAGCTAGGTAAACAACTGGCTAACCAAATCCTACCTGAGCTTGCAGACGAGTCTCAAATCAGCTCGCATGACAGCTCAACAAATGGTCTAATCAACGCATTTAAAGCGTTCAAAGCTTAATGTTTGAATAGATAAAGAAAAGGTCAGCAAATGCTGACCTTTTTATTGCCTGAGGCAAAAACAAAATAGGTTGGCCAGTGCCAACCTATTTTTTCTCTTTTATTCGAAGCAAATTTCGATAAAGGCATTTCCCCATTGGGAAGAGAAAGGCATGATAATAATTGAGCCTTCACACTTGTGGCGAATCGTATGACCTCGGCCCGAAACCACAACCGGTGTTGCCATATCAAAGTCAAAACCACTTTCCGCCAGAATGCGTTTCGCACCACCAGTAACCATGTTGGTGATCTCACCCACCATATCGGTCACTTCTTCATTGAGCCCATTTGGACGTTCACCAAGCATGTTCTGCATGATTTCTAGGGCGAGTGCTTCATCAAAGGTGATCGACATTGAACCACGAGTTTGTGGGCCTACCATACCAATCAGACCAGAAACGTCACCTCGTGCGATCTCATCTTTTTTGATTCGCGGTTTTTGTGGCTTCAGCTCAAGAGAAGCCATAGTTTTTAGCACGTTCATTAAAGAAGCTAAAAACGGGTTTACAAATTCAGCGCGCATAACGTTCTTCTATACTTTTTCTTTCGTCTCGGAGGAACAGGCCTGGCATTCACCATGAGTTTCAATAACTTGGTTGGTCAGTTTGAATCCATGCTTCTCGGCATTTTCGGCTAACAAGGATATCAGCGTCTCATCTTCGAGTTCAACGACATCACCACATTTATCGCAAATTAGTAATTGGAAAAAGTGCTGCTGAGTATTGAAAGAACAACAAGTAATAAAGCTATTTGTCGATTCCACTCGGTGGATGAAGCCTTGTTCTAGGAGAAAATCTAATGCTCGATAAACAGTGGGCGGCTTAGCCTGAGGCTCACTCTCTTTTAGTTGCTCCAATAGCTCATACGCACTTGAGGCGCGGCGATTAGAACAAATGAGTTCAAATACGCGTCGGCGTTGCGGAGTCAGTCGTACTCCACGCTCTGCGCAGATACTTTCAATTTGTTCAATGATTGTTGGGTTCAAACCTTTCACCATAACTATCGGACGTGCTCTATGATAAATCATTTCTATACGAAGTTCGTTTAGAAATGCTTCATTTTACCCACTATCAGAACGAAAATCATGAATTAAAGCAAGTCGGTGGTGGTGTGAAGGCGGAATAATCATCACAGAATGAATCAACGAATGACAGATTCGTATTACTTCTGCGTATTCCTAAGCACTTGGCTAGTCAGCCAACCAAATCATTCTCGCTGAAACTAGCACCCAGAGGTGCTTGGGTATACAATACCCGACTTATTTTTTGAGCGTACTGCTGCGCTCGACCTTGGCAACATAAAAACGGGTGTTTATATCATGACTCATTCTTGCAGGCTCTCCGTAGCACCAATGTTAGATTGGACTGATCGTCATTGTCGCTACTTCCATCGCTTAATGACCAAAGAAACCCTGCTGTACACTGAAATGGTGACGACAGGTGCGATCATTCATGGAAAAGGAGATTTCCTGGCTTATAACGAAGAAGAGCATCCGTTAGCCCTTCAACTTGGTGGTTCAAACCCAGCAGATTTGGCTACGTGTGCCAAGCTAGCGCAAGAGCGTGGCTACGATGAGATTAACCTAAACGTGGGGTGTCCATCTGACCGCGTACAAAACGGTCGCTTCGGTGCTTGCCTAATGGCTGAACCGCAGTTAGTTGCGGATTGTGTCGCAGCAATGAAAGACGTGGTCGATATCCCTGTAACAGTCAAGACTCGCATTGGTATTGATGATCAAGACTCTTACGAGTTCCTAACGGATTTCGTTTCTATTGTTTCAGAAAAGGGTGGCTGTGAGCAGTTCACTATCCATGCTCGTAAAGCTTGGTTAAGTGGTTTAAGCCCAAAAGAAAACCGCGAGATCCCACCATTGGATTACCCACGCGCTTACCAATTGAAGCAAGACTTCTCACACCTAACGATTGCGATTAACGGTGGCGTGAAATCATTAGAAGAAGCAAAAGCACATCTTCAGCATCTTGACGGTGTGATGATTGGTCGTGAAGCATACCAAAGCCCATATCTACTGGCATCGGTAGACCAAGAGTTGTTTGGCTCTAATGCTCCAGTGAAGAAACGCAGCGAAATTGTTGAAGAGATGTACCCATACATTGAAGCGCAATTAGCGAAAGGTGCGTACCTTGGTCACATTACCCGTCACATGTTAGGTTTGTTCCAAAGCATGCCCGGTGCTCGTCAATGGCGTCGTCATATCAGTGAAAATGCGCACAAACCAGGTTCTGGTCTAGAAGTATTGCAAGACGCGCTAGCTAAGATTCCAAAAGAATTGAATGTGTAAAATTCGCCAGTGAATGGCTAAAATTACCAACTAAAGAATGATAAAGCCAGAGTGCAGAAATGCCTCTGACTTTGTTTTTTTATTAAAAATCATAATCTTAACTTCGTTTTTGTAAGTTGGTATGGAAACTGCTCTGTTTATTGAAAACAAATGGAGAAGTGATTATGTTGGAGCTAATCTTTATTTTAGTCTTTGCGGCGACCTTGTTGGTTACGGGTATCACAATGATGACCGTATTCGCAGCAACTGGTATTGCGTTAGTTGTGATGTTTTTACTGGGAATGGTTGGAGCGGTACTCAAACTATTACCATGGTTAATCGTGATTGCATTGGGTATTTGGTTCTTCAAGAATTACGTTGCTCAGCCCCGCTATAAATAATGAGTAACATCATTTAGTTGATGGAGAGGCGTGAGAATATGGTATATTTCCTCTCACGTCCTCTACGTGAATATCAGCTATCTCGGAGTAAATACTACATGACAAATAAAGCGAACATCGCTTTAACGGCATTATCGTTGGCAGTATCTTTTCCTGTTTTTGCAGAGTACTCTGTATCGACAAAAGTCGGCGCAGAGGTATGGGCTGCCGACACTAAAGTTAATGAAGTGAGACGAGATAGCAGTACCACAGGCACTTTTTTTGCGGCGATTGAACATGATGTTAAATACGTCCCTAATGCGCGCCTTCGTTACTCAAGTGTTGATGCGAATTACATGGGGTTCGATAAGCTCGATTTAACCTTGTATTACCACGTTCTAGAGCATGATTTATTGCACTTTGATGCGGGTCTTACGTTCAGTAATTTAAGTGACACTAAATATATTGATGCTGGCTCAAGCAGGCGTGTAGAAGAATTTGATGAGCTGATTTGGGCTTGGTATGGCTACGCAGAAATTCAAGTTCCGGATACAAACTTTGATGTGATTGGTGAGATAAACTTTGGTGACAACAAAGGTATCAAAAGCACCGATTTCATGGCAGGTGTTCAATACAATGTACCGCTCGAAAAAGCTCGACTGGCTTTTCGTGGAGGTTACCGTGTGATTGATTTAGAGTCCGATAAATTCATGTCGGATCTAGGGAAAGAGTTTATTTTTGCTAACGGCTTCTTTGTGAGTGCGGAATACGCGTTCTAAATTCAGCCATGTTAGATATTCGATTTACTTAAAACGTCGCTTTATAAGCGGCGTTTTTTTATATCACTTCATTATATCTAATCGAAATTTCTCCCTATTTGGCTGACTTAGACCATGCTTACCTAGGAGCAATGTGAAAGTTAAAGCAGGGATAGCGATGACAATAAATGAACTAAGACATCTATTCCGTGAAAATCAGCTTATCGAAGCGATTATTGAGCCTGCAATCCAAGAGGGTGGTTGGGTTGTAGAGTTCAGACATGCGCGCGGTGGTTTTGTTTTTCTAACGGACAGTCACGGCGAAGAATGTCTTTATGAAGATTTGGATACTGCGTCAAAATCGGCAATGGCAGTAGGCTTTCAACAAGTCCGCATTGAAGATCGATGAGCAAAAAGTAAGCCGTTCTTACTTCCAAAAAGTTATAAAACATTCACTTCTATTCTTTCTTGTTATTAAGGAGAGTGGGTACTCTATCGTCACGCAATGAATAGGGATGTCGTGATAATGTCTTTTCAAAAGAATGAGTATTCTCACAAGAATGTGTCTGAAGATAATAATGGGCAAGGAGGAAATCCTCCAATCACAAGCCCTCTGAATGACCAACAAATTAGCTCACTCCAACAAACTGTCTCTGAGTTGTCTTCACAGCAACTTGCTTGGGTCAGTGGGTATTTTTGGGGATTAGCTCAAAATCAACCAAACACAGCGGTAACGCCAATTGCACAAGCAACGGCAGCCGTATCAGCGAAGCCAGCAGGTAAGTTGAGTATTATTTTTGCTTCCCAAACGGGCAATGCTAAAGGTGTTGCTGAAGCTCTGGAACAGGAAGCAAAAGCAGAAGGAATTGCAGTCGAACTTTTTGATGCAAGCGATTACAAAGGTAAAAACTTAGCCAAAGAAACGCATGTCATTATTGTGGCATCGACTAACGGCGAAGGCGAAGCGCCAGACAATGCCATTGAGCTACATGAGTTTTTGCAATCGAAGAAGGCTCCTAAGCTGCCAAACCTGCAATATGGTGTTATTGCATTGGGAGATTCTAGCTACGAGTTCTTCTGTCAGACCGGTAAAGACTTCGACACTTACCTATCAAAGCTAGGCGCGACTCCATTTATCGAGCGTCTTGATTGCGATGTGGATTATGAAGCCCCCGCAACTGAATGGCGTAAGAATGCGTTAGACAAGGTAAAAGATACACTTTCTTCTGGCTCTGAAGCGGATGTGGTTCAACTTCCAGTGGGTCAAGCTGCGACTGCGCACTCTCCTTACAATAAACAAAATCCGTACACTGCGACGTTACTGACCAGTCAAAAAATCACGGGCCGTGACTCTGGAAAAGACGTTCGTCATATAGAAATCGACTTAGAAGGCTCGGGCTTAACGTATCAGCCAGGTGATGCACTAGGTGTGTGGTTTGAAAATAGCTCGGAACTTGCAAATGCCATTCTTGGTAAGGTCGGTTTGTCTGGGGTTGAGACTGTTGACGTTGATGGTGAAAGCTTGTCAATCCACAGTGCTCTCGTGAGTAAATATGAAATCACAACATCTAACCCGCAGCTCATCACAAAGTTTGCCGAGTTATCCGGTAGCAAGAAGCTACAAAAGTTAGTTGAAGATAAAGATAAGCTTCGCGAGTACTCTGCAAATACTCAAATCGTTGATGTACTGGCAGAAAAGAAAACCAAGTTAACCGCAGATGAGTTGATTGGTTTGCTTCGTCGTCTTACTCCACGCCTTTACTCTATTGCATCAAGCCAAGAAGAGGTCGATGAAGAAGTACACCTAACGGTTGCTTTGGTTGAGTACGAACAAAACGACGAAAAACGATATGGTGGTGCGTCTAGTTTCTTAGCACAGCGTCTCGAAGAGGGAGATGAAGTTAAAGTATTTGTTGAGCATAACAACAACTTTAAACTGCCGGAAGATGATAGTACTCCAATTATCATGGTTGGTCCTGGCACAGGGATCGCACCATTCCGTAGCTTTATTCAGGAACGTGAAAACCGCGATGCTGAAGGCAAAAACTGGTTGTTCTTTGGTGATCGCACGTTCACTCAAGACTTCTTGTACCAAGTGGAATGGCAAAAGTATCTCAAGTCAGGAGTACTAAGCCGATTGGATGTTGCCTTTAGTCGTGACCAAGTAGAAAAGGTTTACGTACAACATCGCATCTTAGAAAACGCAGCTCAAGTGTGGCAGTGGATCCAAGAAGGCGCTTATATCTATGTCTGCGGTGATGCAACGCGTATGGCAAAAGATGTGCACGACGCATTGGTTATCGTTGCTGAACAAGAAGGCAAGATGCCGCGTGACGATGCAGAACAATTTATTAATGACCTACGTAAAGCGAAACGTTATCAGAGGGATGTGTACTAATGACTTTTTCTACGGACAATAATAAGCAGGTTGTATTAGGTGAAGAGTTAGGGCCGCTATCTGATAACGAGCGCCTGAAGCGAGAAAGCAACTTATTACGTGGCACCATTGAGCAAGATTTACAGGACCGTATTACTGGTGGCTTTACTGCCGACAACTTCCAGTTAATTCGTTTCCACGGTATGTATCAACAAGACGATCGTGATATCCGTAATGAACGCACAAAGCAAAAACTGGAACCATTACATAATGTGATGCTTCGTGCTCGTATGCCTGGAGGCATCATCACGCCAACGCAATGGTTAGCGATCGACAAGTTCGCAACGGAGCACTCTTTATATGGAAGTATTCGTCTGACGACTCGCCAAACGTTCCAGTTTCATGGGGTATTAAAACCCAATATTAAGTTGATGCATCAAACGCTCAACAGTATTGGCATTGATTCGATTGCAACCGCGGGTGATGTAAACCGTAACGTGTTGTGTACCACTAACCCAGTGGAGTCAGAGTTACACCAAGAAGCTTACGAATGGGCGAAGAAGATCAGTGAGCATCTATTACCAAAGACGCGCGCTTATGCAGAGATTTGGCTAGACGGTGAAAAAGTAGAAAGCACGGAAGAAGACGAACCGATTCTAGGCAAGAACTACTTACCACGTAAGTTTAAAACTACAGTGGTTATCCCACCGCAAAATGACGTAGATGTACACGCTAACGATCTCAACTTCGTAGCGATTGCAGATAACGGTAAGCTGGTAGGCTTTAACGTCCTGGTCGGCGGCGGCTTAGCGATGACGCATGGCGATACATCAACTTATCCGCGCCGCGCTGACGACTTTGGCTTTATTCCGCTGGACAAGACACTTGATGTTGCCGCAGCTGTAGTAACAACTCAGCGCGACTGGGGTAACCGTTCAAACCGTAAGAACGCAAAAACCAAATACACATTGGATCGTGTAGGTAGCGATGTCTTTAAAGCGGAAGTCGAGAAACGTGCTGGTGTTAAGTTTGAGCAAAGCCGTCCATATGAATTCACAGAACGTGGTGACCGTATTGGCTGGGTAGAAGGAATTGATGGTAAATATCATCTAGCGCTTTTCATCGAAAACGGTCGCTTATTAGACTTTCCAGGTAAACCACTTAAGACGGGTGTTGCTGAAATTGCCAAAATCCACAAAGGCGATTTCCGCATGACAGCAAACCAAAACCTAATTGTTGCGGGTGTACCTAAAAACGAAAAAGCGAAGATTGAAAAGATCGCTCGTGAACATGGCTTAATGGACGACGGCGTAAGTGAACAGCGTAAGAACTCAATGGCTTGTGTTGCTTTTCCAACTTGTCCGCTAGCGATGGCAGAAGCTGAACGTTTCCTTCCTCAGTTTGTTACTGATGTGGAGGGGATTCTGGAGAAGCACAACCTACCAGAAAATGACAACATCATTTTGCGTGTAACTGGGTGTCCAAATGGCTGTGGTCGCGCAATGTTGGCTGAAATTGGTCTAGTTGGCAAAGCGCCGGGTCGTTACAACTTGCACCTAGGTGGTAACCGTGCCGGTACTCGAGTACCAAAAATGTATAAAGAGAACATCACGGATAAGCAAATCTTAGAAGAGATTGATCTGCTGGTGGCTCGATGGTCGAAAGAGCGTGAAGAAGGCGAAGCCTTTGGCGATTTCACTATTCGTGCTGGCATTATCCAAGAAGTGCTCGTATCAAAGAGGGACTTTCATGCTTGATTCTGTAGCATCCAAGCTGGAGCTCACAGAGTTACTGACATTAACAAAGACGGAGCAAATCCTCCGTCTTGCTCAAATTAATGTCGAGCTCGAAAAGCTTTCAGCACAAGAGAGAGTAGCGTGGGCTTTAGATAATCTAGAAGGCGAGTTCGCGGTTTCTTCTAGTTTTGGTATTCAAGCCGCGGTTATGCTTCATTTAGTTACTCGCGCCAAAGCGGACATCCCCGTCATTCTAACCGATACTGGTTACCTGTTTGCTGAGACGTACCGATTTATCGATGAGCTGACAGATGCTCTCAACCTAAATTTAAAAGTTTATCGAGCCAAAGAAAGTGCGAATTGGCAAGAAGCTCGATATGGAAAATTATGGGAGCAGGGTGTAGAGGGAATTGAAAAATACAACAAGCTCAATAAAGTTGAGCCGATGCGTCGAGCGTTAAAAGAGCTTAATGTTGGAACGTGGTTCTCTGGATTGCGTCGAGAGCAAAGTAAATCTCGTGCAGGTTTACCGATTCTATCAATTCAGAACGGTGTGTTTAAATTTCTACCAGTAATTGATTGGACTAATAAAGACGTTCATTACTACTTAGAACAACACGGCCTTAAATACCACCCATTATGGGATGAAGGTTACCTTTCAGTTGGTGATACACATACCACTCGTAAATGGGAGCCGGGAATGTCAGAGGAAGAAACTCGATTCTTTGGCTTAAAGCGAGAATGTGGCCTACACGAAGATGATGGCTCTGAACAAGATGGGTCTGGCATATAGCCATAATGCTCTTTAAATAGAGTTTAGGTTAAGTTTAATAAAGATAGCTGCAATAAAGCAGCTTTCTTTATTTATGGTACTTGAAAAATACGTCTCAAAGAACAACTCTGTGGATAAGTTGTGTGAGAGTTTGGGGTAAAGTTGAATAAATAAAGGTTTGATCGAAAACTCATCGTTTAACCATTATTTTTGCAATTTTTGAAAAATAACACTTGCCAATGTGAGCGCGATCTCTATAATGCCTCCTCGTCGACAGGGCAAGGGCTCACAAGGGTTTAAGCGAAGTTGATAAGGCTGAAAAGAAAAACGAAATAATTTGAAGAAAGTGTTTGACACAATAAATTATATCGCTAGAATGGCCGCCTCTTCCGAAGTGATGTCAATCACAAAGAAGAGTTGCTCTTTAACAATATAGACCTATCAATCTGTGTGGGCACTCGTTGATGATAATCCAATTCGATACTTCGGTATCAAATTAGGTTTCA
>NZ_JAWOTI010000030.1:0-54158 GCF_033338775.1 Vibrio sp. Vb1018 | reverse complement strand
GGTTGAAAGCACCGGTCTTGAAAACCGGCATACGTTAATAGCGTATCTAGGGTTCAAATCCCTATCTCTCCGCCACTATTAAGAAGCCTCGCTAGAAATAGCGAGGCTTTTTTCATTTCCGTACATCTTTATTACTCTATCTGTGCTTGCCAAAAATCAATTCCATATGCGATCTACTTTTCGACAAAGTAATATTGGTATCGGTATTGGTTGTGATGTTTTGATTTTTGCTAAGAAGTGCAGTTGCCTCTAAAGCTGTTCATCCTCATCACTGCATGCTGTCCAGATAAGGTTGTTGGAGATGCTTTGTTAAGTTGTTGAACCATCTATTGCCTTATCGTTCTCTTAAAGCACTACCATTGCTTCTCTAGCCCCTTTTACCGGATAGACCGAACATAATAAGCATACTAAAATAGCCACTGTTTCACTGATGTATCTTTTTGTTTTGCTCAGTCTAGCGATGCGTGTGCTCTATTGCCTAAATCTAGCTACGTCTTAAAACCATACATCAACAGGCTAAAGTTACGTATTCCTGCATCTTTTAAAATTGTTTTTGGATTCTGCTGGAATGACAGGATCAGAGTAGTCAAAAGAGAAGAGTGAAAGTGAAACGATAGTGAGTTGCTAGGAAGTTGGAAATTACTTGGGAACCAATGAATTTGATAAACATATTGATGTAAGGACTAAAGGGTTAATAGCAGGCAATAAAAAAGCCGACAGTGAGCTGCCGGCTTGGTTAGATGACTGCTACTTAGTCGTTCTGGACGAGCGTGAGAGCTTTACGAGAGACTTCGTGAGCAGCTTTGGTTAGATTTTGCTTCTCTAGTGTGTCTGCTAGGAATGCATAGTCAGAGACGTCAGAGCGAAGCTTTAAGGCGATCTCAAAGTGATCTTGGGCTTCTTGCCACTTCTCTTGACGGAAATAGAAGTGCGCTAATGCGCTATGGGCAGCGGCGTTATCCGGTTCTTTCTTCACTACGCCCTCTAAGAAGACCACGACAGGGTGGGTATCTGGCAGATTTAGATCTGGCAGTAGTTGATAAAGCTCTGGGGCAGGTTGTTTTTTTAATGCTTCTTTTAGCACGGTAAAGGCTTCTGCATCAGCTTTTCGTGTGATGAGTTCTCGAGCAAAACAGGCAACGAGGTGTGTGTCTTGTTTCACTTTACGTGAGAGACTATTCCAATGGGAGATTAGCCCTTCGCTACCTTGTTGTTGCGCTACTTCATGGAGTAAGCCGCACTGCGCCTTTTGAATCAGCTCTGCATGTTCTTCTTCCGTGATGAGTTTTGCTTTGGTTAGTTGTGGCAAGAGGTCAATAAGAGGTTGCCACAACTTTAGCTGCATGTACGTTGTTTTCAGCAAGTTCAATACAATAGAGTTACTCGCATACTGACTTTTTAACGATTGCAAGGTATCGAAAGCGGACTCGAACTCGTTGTCGCGGATAAATTGTTTCGCTCGAGTCAGTTCTACTGCGAGATGGGCGTTCTCTTGTTGGCTCGCTAGCTCTAGATAGTGATCTCGTTTTGCTTTATCACCTTGGCCTTGTGCGGCTTCAGACGCAACCAAGTAGCAAAGCAGCGGCATATCGTGATGATTTGCCCAGCGAGTTACTTTCTTCTCAGCACCTTTCCAGTCACCTTCTAGAAGTTTAATAATGCCTTCATTGGTGTATCGGCGGGAATGGCGCATTTTGCGAACACTGAAGTAGTTCCATGTTGTAGAACTAGCATAAACTAACTTCTTAATCAGGTACTCAAGCAGAAAAAGACCTGCGAGTGCAGCGATAACGAAAACCACTAATGTCGTTACGCTCATCTCGATCGTTTTCTCGGCAATGGAGATGAGTACATAGCCTTGCTGACCAGAAAACTGGGTGCCAACAAATAGTCCTGCGCCTAGTACAACAAATAGGAAAATAAGACGAAACATTACTTATCCTCCATGCCTGTCATCGTTGTGACTTCACGACGTAGGCGTTCACGGATGACATCTGATAGTTGAGACTGACTTTGCAGTTTTGTTGGGTATTCCACTTGAATATTTTGCTGACTTAGTAGGTTAACCGTTTTGTTGAACTCTTTAACAGAATTATCGTCTTGGTTGAAGAAAGCTAATGCCCATTTGTCTGCTGTTTTTAGAGACGTGGTGTAAATTTCACCTTGCTCTTGGTACACCGCTTTTATTGCCGTTTCCAATTTGGCTTTGATGTTTTCTTTCAGGTAAAAGTGTTGCTCAGGAGAAAGCAGTGGAATGACGTTACCATCGCGCGTGCGGAAGGTAATGAAGTTTTCTGAAAAGTCCTTCAAAGAGGTCATTAAGTTATCTTGCCAGTTTGCGATATCTTCAGACACTTCAGTGTTTTCTACGGCTTCAGCTTCAGGTAGCAGTGCATTGGCGAGAGGGAGCTTGTCTACTTGCTGTTGTAGGGCAGTTAAGCGTAGTACCAATCCATCACGGTCAATCAGCGGGATAGTGCGAAGTTTGGTGATATCGTTCGCCATTGCTTTACGTAGTTTGACGAGGCTAGGGTCATTCAGTGCTGCAATGCGTTGGTCTGCACTTTCCATCAGTTGAGTCGCGCTTTCTACATCGTGCTCTAAGAACAATTTACGACCAGCTAATTTGACAAGGTAATCGGCTTCCGCTAATAACCAGTCGTTTGGTCGACGACCTTTCACATCGGCAACGGCGAGCTGTAAGCTTTCAATGCTCTTCTGTTGCTGTCCAAGTACCACTTCCGCTTTGTGTGTCACGGTTGTTGCTTTCTCGATGGTTTCTTCTTGTACCCGGCTGAGTTCTTGCTTCATGGAAGCTTGAGTGCTTTCTAGCTGACTTTTTAGTTGGGCGATCTGCGCTTGGTAATCGGCTTGCTGTTGATGCAGCTTGTACGCGAGGCCACCGCCAAAAATAATCGATAAGATGATAGCGACCGTACCTAGTTTGACACCACGTTTACCTTGTTTTTCTTCAAACTCGACTTTGGTTGGCTCTGCTGTTTTTGGGGGCTCGGCCGCTTGTGGTTGCTCTTTTTTAAGGTCCGCATCCTGCTGCGATGTGGTTTTTTCGACTAGCGGTGCCGATGAGGTTTCTTCGGAAAGGTTTTTATCGTTATTTTTTTGGTCGTTATTTTTACTTGTCATGCCTATATCCTGTGTAGCTAGGGCTGGAGAGCCGCCAGTAATTCTTGGTTGGATGCGCTTCCCGTGCATCTCACGCGAGTGAACCCCCTTTGAATTGCGATGTCAGCGATACGCTGACTGGGGATATACAACTCTTGTTGATTAAGCCAAGTCAATTGCTCCGACGTCAATTGGCTGCACAAATAATCCAGTTGTTCACCACTGGTGACAATAATCTGGTTAATTTGTAGGTTTTTCCATAGTGAGATACAGCTTACTGGATCGAATGGGATGAATTCTCTCTTGTAAGTCTCACTATAGTGAACTTTTGCGCCACGCCTCACCAATGCATCTTTGATCAGCTCTCTTCCGCCGTTACCACGAAGGATAAGAACTTGTTGTTGTGCCACATTGTTGAGCTCTGGCAGTCGCAATAAGTGTTCACTATCACTGACTTGGGGATAGTGTACTTTCTGTTGGGTACATTTGCTTAAATAGTGTGCTGTTTTTTGACCAACGGCAAGGTAAATAGCTTGTTTCGGCCATGACATCCCGTTACTGGCTAAGATTTGCTGTGCACATTGCACGGCATGTCGACTAACAGCGATAACAATTTGAGCTTGATGTAGATGTTTAGAGAGGTGCGTGTCCGTGAGATCGGCGACAATGTCGATCAGAGGATGGTGATATGCGGAAATGCCGTGCCTTTCGAGCAGAGAGCAAAGCGCGTTGCCTTGCTCTCCCGGCCGAGTGACCAACACTGCCATGGTTATTCGTGATCTGCGTACAGCTTAGTTAGGATTTCACGAGCGCCGTTATCTAGCAGCTCATTGGCTAGCTGCACTCCTAATGCTTCGCCATCTTTACGATGGCCACGAATTTCACCACGCACAATTTCGCTGCCATCTGGTTCGCCAACTAATGCGCGTAGCCAAATGTTGTCGCCGTCTAGCAGGGCATAGCTGCCGATAGGTACCTGACAGCCGCCTTCTAGCGTAAGGTTCATTGCGCGCTCACACAAAACGCGGTCTACGGTGTCTTGGTGGTTAAGTGGCTCAAGCAGCTTAAGCAGTCTTTCATCGTCAAGGCGGCACTCAATACCGACAGCACCTTGGCCTACCGCTGGTAGTGATTGCTCTGGTTCGATAAAGCTACGAATGCGTTCTTCAAGCTTCAATCGTTTGAGGCCAGCCGCAGCAAGAATGATTGCATCATACTCACCCGCATCTAACTTACCAAGGCGAGTGCCCACATTACCGCGAAGCTCTTTGATGATGATGTCCGGACGATATTCTTTCAGTTGGCATTGACGGCGCAAACTGCAAGTACCAACCACGGCACCTTGAGGGAGATCATCAATGTGGCTATAGGTATTAGAGACGAAGGCATCACGAGGATCTTCACGCTCACAAATGGTCACGAGGCCAAGGCCTTCTGGGAAATCGACGGGTACGTCTTTCATTGAGTGAACGGCGAGGTCTGCACGTCCTTCTAGCATCGCGATTTCAAGCTCTTTTACGAACAAGCCTTTGCCGCCAACTTTTGCTAGTGGTGTATCTAAAATCACGTCACCTTTGGTCACCATGGTTACTAACTCGACTTCCAAGCCAGGGTGAGCGGCTTGAAGGGCGTCTTTAACAAAGTAAGCTTGCCATAAAGCAAGAGGGCTTTTTCGAGTTGCAATGCGAATCGGTGTGGATTGTGTCATGATCTTCTCAATGCTGTTTGGATTTGGGTTTATCCTACCATTCTCATCAAGAAATGCTTACTGTTAGTTCGTTATCTCTGAAGGCTATGAATGGAATTACATGACGTTATGAAAATAGTGTGACTGGATTCTCAATTAGACTAAGGACTATTATTAGTAATAGGTAATAAGAGCGACACTACCGCGCGATTAATTTTGTGACTAAAGTATGGTTTTGTATCCGGAGTGATACACGGGCGTGAAGCTTTACCCGCACCAATAAAAGTGTTAAATTGATCACGTTTTTAAGCCGTTTTGGTTTAAAACGTCAGCAGATTTTCGTGATTGTTCAACCAAGGAATTCCCCTTGCAGGCTTACACCCAAAAAATCATCCAGCGACTAGATAATTTGAATCAGCAGCGAGTTGATCGCGCGTTGGCGCTTATGGATTCGCAAAGCCAGCAAGTCTTCCACTTGATTCCTGCCTTGTTGAACTACAACCATCCTGTAATTCCTGGCTATTATGATGCCGATGTCCCGTTTGGTGTGCATGGGCTTGAACTAAATAGCATTCAGCAACAATTCATAGATGATATTCAACTTGCCATTGGTCAGCCGCTCAAGACGGTAGAAAAGCCCGCTATATTGGGTTTATACACCATGGGCAGTACCTCCTCGATTGGTCAAAGTACTTCCAGTGATTTGGATATTTGGGTGTGTATCTCGCCCGATATGGATTGTGACGAACGTGAGTTATTGACCAATAAATGCTTACTCATCACGGATTGGGCACAAAGCAAAGGCGTGGAAGCGAACTTTTTCTTAATGGATAAAGAGCGCTTTAGAAGCAATCATTCTGAAGAGATGACGGGTGATAACTGTGGTTCATCTCAGCACTTACTTTTGCTAGATGAATTCTATCGTAGTGCGGTGCGTATTGCCGGACAGCGTTTGTTATGGCAAATCGTGCCGCCAGAAATGGAAGAGTGTTACGACGAGTACGTTTCTCAACTGTGCAGTGATGGTTACATCGACTGTAGTGAATGGATCGACTTTGGTAAATTGAACTGCATTCCTGCTGAAGAATACTTCGGCTCGAACTTGTGGCAGTTATACAAAAGCATCGACTCTCCCTACAAATCGGTATTAAAAGCCATCTTGCTAGAAGCTTACTCGTGGGAATACCCGCATACTCAATTGTTAAGCATCGACACTAAACGTCGTTTCTTTGCCCATGAGCCTGATCTCTATGGCATGGATGCGTACTACTTAATGTTGGAAAAAGTAACCCGTTACTTAGAGCGAATTCAAGACGATACACGTTTGGATTTGGTGCGTCGCTGTTTCTATCTCAAAACCCATGAAAAACTATCTCGTGAGCCGAATGTTGGCTCAGTAGCTTGGCGTCGTGAAGCGCTGAGCGATATGATTGCAAAATGGAATTGGGATGCCAGTGTCGTTGCAGAGCTCGATGACCGCCGTAATTGGAAGGTTGAACAAGTGAAGGTGGTACATCATGCATTGCTGGATGCGTTGATGCAAAGCTACCGTAACTTGATTCAATTTGCGCGTCGTAACGACATCACTTCTGCTATCAGTCCGCAAGACATCAGTATTTTGGCCCGTAAACTCTACGCTGCTTTTGAAGTATTGCCGGGCAAAGTAACGTTACTAAACCCACAGATTTCACCTGATCTGCACGAGCCTGACTTGAGCTTTATCGAAGTGAAAAAAGGGGGAGTGAACAAGTCTGGTTGGTACCTCTATAAACAACCACTTATTGCGCACCGCATTTTGGGGCAACCATATCTAGAGCATCATGAATACTTGAGTAAGTTGGTTGCTTGGGCATTCTTCAATGGCTTGATTACTGAATCGACTCGTTTACATGCCGTGGTACGTGAAGCGCAGCTAGATATTGATAAGTTTTACCAAATGGTGAGTGACTTACGAAATACTTTTGCGTTGCGTAAGCGTCGTCCATCTATGCAGGCGCTAGCGAGTCCTTGTGAAATAAGCCAGCTTGCGATGTTCATCAACTTTGAAAATGATCCGACGTCTGAACTTTCTGGTCGTTCGTTGAAAGTGGATGTTAAGAACACCGATATTTTTAGCTTTGGTCCAGAACATAAAAATTTAGTCGGCAGTGTTGACCTTGTTTACCGTAACTCTTGGCATGAAGTGCGTACGCTGCATTTCAAAGGGGAAACGGCGATGCTGGATGCACTGAAAACCATTTTGGGCAAAATGCACCAAGATGCGTTGCCACCAGAATCAGTGGATGTGTTCTGCTATGCGAAGAACATGCGTGGTGTGATGCGTAATATGGTTTACCAGCTTTTAGCTGAATGTATCGACTTACGCTTGAAACCAGTAGAGCAAGAGAAACGTCGCCGCTTTAAAGCGATGCGTCTTGGTAACCAGACTTATGGGTTGTTCTTTGAACGTCGTGGTGTGTCGGTGCAGAAGCTAGAAAATTCCATCGATTTCTACCGCAGCATTTCTACTAACAAACTCAAAGGCTCGCCGCTGTTAATGCTCGATCGTGAGCAAGAATATCAAATGCCGGAAGCGGTGGATGGGTTTGCCAGTGAAGGTCTGGTGCAGTTCTTCTTTGAAGATAACGAAGATGGCTTCAATATTTATGTGTTGGATGAGTCAAATCAAGTAGAAGTGTATCACCAATTTAGTGGCTCCAAAGATGAAATGATTTCGTCTGTAAACAGTTTCTACACGTCGGTAAAAGACGATAGTCGCGTCGCGTCGAAGTTTATTAATTTTAACCTGCCTCAGTACTATCAAATTATTCACCCTGAAGAGGGGAATGCGTATATCATTCCTTACCGTAATGACGGTTGTTCACCGAGTCGCCCGACCAAAACTGTGAACGCGTAATTAAACCCTTATCAATAAACAAAAAGAGCACTTCGGTGCTCTTTTTGTTTTGGTGACGATTGACCAGTATTATACCCAATCAATGGCTTCGCCCGCGTGCTTTTCACACTCTTGCTTCACCATTTCAAATAGCTCCATACCCGTTTTTGAGCAGGTCCATTTATCTTCAATAAGTTTGAAGTGGAAACCACCAGATTTGGACGCTAGCCAGATCTCATGCATCGGCTCTTGGCGATTAATGATGATTTGGCTGCGGTCTTCAAATTCCAATGTCATTACGTTGCCAGTGACTTCGTAATCAATGTCTGCGCCTGAATCATCGATGGATTCTTCGATGATTTGCATCTGCGCATCCACCAGTTGATGAAATTCAGTATCGTTCATCCGTCTATCCTATTGCTTTTCCTGAGTGTGGTGCGATTATAGGGGGCATTGATTCAATAATCACGATATGCGAAATGAAAAAATTAGTTACTGTGTTGTTTGTGATGGTTGCCGCGACCTTAGCGGGGTGTGGTCAGTCTGGCTCACTATACATTCCAGATGACACTCAACAGAATGAGCAATCACAATAAATAACCGCACCTTAGGGTGAAATTAGGGTTCAGCAGTCGAATAAAATAAGGGAAGCGAATTTTGGATTACTTCAACTATCAGGATGATGGCCAGCTTTGGGCCGAAGACGTCCCACTTCAAGCTCTTGCAGAGCAATATGGCACTCCTCTTTACGTATATTCTCGAGCCACGCTAGAGCGCCATTGGAAGGCGTTTGATAGTGCTGTGGGTCAGCATCCTCACCTGGTTTGCTACGCGGTGAAAGCCAACTCAAACTTAGGCGTATTGAACACGCTAGCGCGTTTGGGATCGGGTTTTGATATCGTGTCGGGTGGTGAACTTGAGCGTGTGATTGCCGCAGGCGGTGATCCGAAAAAAGTCGTTTTCTCTGGTGTTGGTAAAACACCGGCAGAGATGAAGCGCGCTCTTGAGCTAGGTATCAAATGTTTCAACGTTGAATCTGAGCCAGAGCTAGAACGTTTGAACAAGGTTGCGGGTGAGCTTGGTGTGATTGCGCCAATTTCTCTGCGTATCAATCCAGATGTCGACGCGAAAACACACCCTTACATTTCGACTGGTCTTCGCGACAATAAATTCGGCATTGCGTTTGATCGTGCGCCAGATGTTTATAAATTCGCGCAAAGCCTGCCGAACTTGAATGTGCAAGGCATCGACTGCCACATTGGTTCTCAGCTGACCAATATAGACCCATTTATCGACGCGACAGACCGTTTATTAGCTCTGATTGATGATTTAAAAGCACAAGGCATTAACATTCGTCACCTTGATGTCGGCGGCGGTTTGGGTGTGGTCTATCGTGATGAATTACCACCTCAGCCTTCTGATTACGCCAAAGCGTTACTAGGCCGTCTTGAAAATCACCAAGACTTGGAGCTGATCTTTGAGCCAGGCCGTGCAATTGCTGCGAACGCAGGTATCTTGCTAACGCGTGTTGAGTTTTTAAAACATACTGAGCATAAAAACTTTGCGATTATCGACGCTGCAATGAACGACTTGATGCGTCCTGCGCTATACCAAGCATGGCAAGATATTGTGCCAGTTTCACCGCGAAAGGGTGAAGCTCAGACTTACGACTTGGTTGGTCCTATTTGTGAAACCGGCGACTTCTTGGGTAAAGATCGCGCACTCGTTTTGCAAGAAGGTGATCTACTCGCGGTTCGTTCAGCAGGTGCCTATGGTTTTGTGATGTCTTCGAACTACAATACTCGTACCCGAGCGGCAGAAGTGATGGTGGACGGTAAACAAAGCCACTTAGTTCGCCAGCGTGAGGAGCTGACCAGTTTGTGGCAGCTGGAACAGATTCTACCGGAGTAACACACAACAAATGCATTTCCACTTTTCCAAAATGCACGGTTTGGGCAACGACTTCATGGTCGTCGACTGTATTACCCAGAACGTGTTTTTCTCGCAAGACCTGATCCGCCGCTTGGCGGATCGTCATACTGGCGTTGGTTTTGACCAATTGCTTGTGGTAGAGGCCCCTTACGACCCTGAAACCGACTTCCATTATCGGATTTTTAATGCCGATGGTAGTGAAGTTGAACAGTGTGGTAACGGTGCACGCTGTTTTGCCCGCTTTGTTCGCTTGAAGGGGCTGACCAATAAATACAGCATCAGCGTGAGCACCAAGAAAGGAAAGATGATTCTCAACATCGAAGATGATGGGGAAGTGACGGTCAACATGGGCGTACCAGAGTTTGAACCGAACAAAATTCCTTTCAAAGCGAAGCAAAAAGAGAAAACTTACATCATGCGAGCAGGCGACAATACCTTGTTTTGTGGTGCTGTGAGCATGGGTAACCCGCACGTAGTGACCGTGGTCGACGATGTGGATACGGCAGAAGTGGAAACTCTCGGTCCGCTGCTTGAGTCGCATGAGCGTTTCCCAGAGCGCGTCAACGCTGGCTTTATGCAGGTGATGAGTCGTGACCATATTCGTCTTCGAGTTTACGAGCGAGGCGCAGGAGAAACGCAAGCTTGTGGTAGTGGTGCATGCGCGGCAGTCGCGGTTGGGATTCTGCAGGGCTTGTTGGATGAAAACGTTAAGGTTTCTCTACCTGGTGGTGAATTGCGAATTGCATGGCAAGGTCCTGGCAAGCCGTTGTTTATGACCGGACCTACAACGCATGTATTTGATGGTCAATTGTCTTGCTAGTTGAAGAAAAAGGAAACGGTTTGTCTCAAGTAGAAGCAGATGCCTTAACGGCTGAAGTCGTGGCCGAGTACCTCAAAGATCATCCAGACTTTTTTGTGCAACGTCCGGAGCTTGTGGATCGTTTATCTTTCCCACACTCAGACTTAGGCGCGGTATCTTTGGTGCACATCCAAATGAATCGTCAACGTCAGCGCATTGAAGAGTTAGAGGAAGAGATCACTACACTAATGTCGCTTGCGGCGAACAATGATCGCACCTTTTACGAATTTATGGATTTGCAGGGGCAGATTCTAAAGTGTGGTGACTTTAAACAAGTCATTCATTCTATCGAAGATAAAGCCAAAGCATTGGGCTTACGTGCGTTTGTTCGATTGTTTAGTCAATGCGACGCATCAATTCAATTGAGTAAGGAAAGTTATCAACGCTTTGCGACCACTCACTTAAATGGCAAAGATGCGTACTTAGGACGTCTTCGCAAAGTGGATCGTGAAGCTTTGTTTGGCAACATGGAAGTGCCGGAAATGGGTTCCTATGTGGTACTGCCGCTCGTGAAACAGCAAACACTGGGCGTGCTTGCTTTTTCTAGTGAAGATGGCGGCCATTTTCAGCCAGATATGGATACCTTGTTTTTGCGTCACCTATCATTAGTAGTGGCACATCTCGCTCAAACACTGGTATGGCAAAGTTACGATGACGACAACTCCCAACACTCCTCTGCCAAATAGTCTGCAAAAGCCTCTTGAGCGCTTCTATGAATTCTTACGAAGCGAAAAGGGGCTTAGCCTACATACTCAGCGCAATTACAAACAGCAGCTAGAAACTATGGCGCAGCACCTAGCTGAAATGGGGCTCAAAGATTGGTCTCAAGTGGATGCTGGTTGGGTGCGCCAATTAGCAGGTAAGGGCATGCGAGAAGGCATGAAAGCCAGCAGTTTGGCAACGCGCCTCTCATCGCTGCGTAGCTTTTTCGATTTCCTTATTCTGCGTGGCGAGATATCGGCTAACCCAGCCAAAGGGGTTTCAGCACCTCGCAAAAAACGCCCGTTGCCCAAAAACCTCGATGTTGACGAAGTGAGCCAATTACTTGAAGTCAACGAGGACGACCCGCTGGCTGTGCGCGATCGCGCCATGATGGAGCTGATGTATGGCGCCGGCTTACGTTTGGCTGAACTGGTGGGTGTGGATGTACGTGACGTACAACTGCGTAGTGGTGAGCTTCGTGTTATTGGTAAAGGCGATAAAGAACGTAAAGTGCCGTTCTCTGGGATGGCAACCGAGTGGGTCGGGAAGTGGTTACGCGTTCGTGGTGATTTAGCCGCTCCAGGTGAGCCCGCCTTGTTTGTATCTAAGCTTGGAACGCGTATTTCGCATCGTAGCGTGCAAAAGCGCATGGCTGAATGGGGGCAGAAACAGTCTGTCGCAAGCCATATTAGTCCGCATAAATTGCGTCACTCATTTGCGACACATATGCTCGAATCAAGCAATAACTTACGTGCGGTGCAGGAGCTTTTAGGGCACGAGAACATTTCGACGACCCAAATCTACACGCACTTGGATTTCCAACATTTGGCGCAAGCCTACGACCAAGCCCACCCACGCGCACGTAAAAAGAACGGAGAGTGAGCCGAAGTATGAAATTTTATCGCCGTATCGAGCCTATTAAGGCAATGACCTTTGACCTAGATGATACCCTCTATGACAACTATCCTGTGATAGTTCGCATGGAGCGTGAGTTGCTATCTTGGCTCAAGCACCATCATCCAGCGGTTGCTCATATGAACAAAGCGGATTGGTTTGCTCTCAAGCAGCGTGTTGTGCAGCAACAACCCGAGCTGAAGAGCGATGTCACTTTATGGCGTTTAGTGCAACTTCAGCAAGCCTTCTCCCAAGTAGGCTACGACGAAGACGCAGCACATGCCGCCGCGAAAGCCGCAGTAGACGTTGCGTTGGACTGGCGTAACCGTTTTGAAGTGCCGCAGCAAAGCCTCGATGTACTGGAGGAACTCGCGCAGCACATCCCGTTGGTAGCAATCACCAACGGTAATGTGGATTTAGACCGCATCGGTCTTACGCCTTATTTCCAACAGGTACTTAAAGCAGGACCAGATGGATTGGCGAAACCCGCAACCGATATGTTTACTAAAGCGAAGCGATTCTTGGATATTCCTGCGGAGAATATTCTGCATGTCGGTGATCATCTAACCACGGATGTGCATGGTGCAAAGTTGGCTGGTTTTGCAGCCTGTTGGTTTAATGATATGAATAAAAATGTCATTAACCATTCAAAAACACGTACTTTACCTGATATTGAAATCAATAGTTTGCAGCCGTTACTCACACTTTTTTAATTGCTTTCGCATTAATCCATTCTAATCTCATTTTGTGTCTAGAAAAGCAGCGCAAAGCCACGTAAATTATTCTCTATTAAATAAAAATAGTAACGCCACACGTCGTGGTGAAGATAGTGTTACGGCAGTGGTAGGTCCATGCGAGCTTTTTCAAAACTGGTTCACGATGTCAGTCAACTGAATGACTTTTTAGTCACTTTTCCGACTTCCTCAGATAAACAATATTTAGTACAAATATTGTCGACGCAATCGCGCGAAATTACGACCACACTTGCAGACGCCGTTTTGTCGTCGCTGCCGAATGCTCATGTTATGGGGCATAGTACGCGTAATGTGATTCTGGAAGGGGAGATATTTACCTCTGGTTGCCTAGTGAGTGTGATTGAATTTGAGCAAGCCACGCTGACTTCTGCGGTACAAACATACTCTTACTCCCCTGATATTGATGGCGGGGAGCTCAAGCGCTCTCTTCTAATGCAGCATAATTCACAGGTGATCCTCAGCTTTGCTGTGCAAATTGAACGACGTGACTATCCCTTGTTTCAAACCTTCGCCAGTGAAGAAGTAGTGATTTCTGGAGGGTTGGCGCAGAGTATTGACGATGGCTGCTGGGTGCTATATCAAAACCGAGTTTACGATAACGCTGTGGTTGCCGTAGCTTTGCACAGTGATACTTTGAAGCTATGGACTGATGCGTATTCGGAATGGAACCCGATTGGCATGCCACACAAAGTCACTCATGCAAAAGGAACGCGCTTGTATTGTTTAGGTGAGAAGAAAGCGCTGGAAGTATACAAGCGTTACTTGGCGGATGGCCATGACGTGACGCTGAGTCAACTGCTCAGCTTTCCTTTGTATCGAGAAAGCTTAGGGCGAAAGGAAGTTTGTACGGTAACGGAGCTACACGCTGATGGCAGTATGAGCTTCGACAGGCCCTGGTGTCTTGGTGACGAAGTGCAATTTTGCTATAACCATCCCTCGTTAACGCTCGAGCAAGTGCGGCATGGTGTGGTTGAGTTAGCCATGCACCAACCTGAAGTCGTGATGATTTTTAACTGCGCGTCACGGTTAGACTTTATTGACAGCAGCGACGAAGTCCAAGCATTCAAAGATATTGCGACGACGTTTGGTAGTTACTGTATGGGGGAGCTGCATGGTGGTATTGGTCAGCCCGAAATTCTTCATCACAGCCTGACGTATTTAGCGATGCGAGAGGGAGACGAAGTGCAAACATTGAACTTGCCTAAGTCGCCCGTTAGCTCCTCTATTTCACCGCTGTTTAGCTTGATTCGAAATGCGATCGGCGATCTCAACCATATGAACGCGCATATGGGATATCAACTCGATCGCCAAACGCGCAAGTTACAAGAAAGCTATCGACGCGACAGTCGCACGGGATTACAAAACCGGGTCGCATTGCAAGAGCGGCTGAGTAACATCGATTTGGATGAGCATTTGTTGACTCTAAAGCTACTTAACTTTAGTCATATCAACGAAAAATACGGCTACCGAGTGGGAGATCAATTACTCAAAGATCTCTCAATGCACTTTACGAATCGATTACGAAAGCGTTTTGGCATGCCAACGGCTTTGCAGCTTTATAGTATTGGGGTTGGTGAGTGGGCATTCATATTTAAAGCTGACCAAAGCAGCGAAACCATCAAACAGCACTTTACGCGTTTTGCTGACGCGGTAGAACAAACTAATTTTGAGCCAATAGGCCTACGTGAAATAGATTATCTTTCTATCTCGCTATGCGGCGGCTTAGTGAGTCGCCGAGATTTTCCATCCGCTTCAGTGGATGAGCTCTTACTCAAAGGCATCGAAGCGAGACGCTCCGGTGTACGCAGTAATACTCATATCTGTAATGCGAAAGATATTGAAGTCAGTGAGGATGTGCGTAAAGAGCAACTTGGATGGCTAAGTTGCGTCAGTAGAGCCATTCTCAAACAGAACATCATCACTTATAGCCAACCCATTGTGCATGCTGGTAGCCACAAATTGGCAAGCCAAGAATGTTTGGTTCGTATTCTGGAAGCCGATGGAACGGTGATTGCGCCAGGGCGTTTTCTGCCAATTATCTCTGATACGCATCTTTACACTCGACTAAGTCGGCACATGATTCATTCTACGTTGCATTACATGCGAGATAAGCAAGGTGACTTTTCTATAAACTTATCGCCGCAAGATTTGCTCAGTGATAAAACTTTAATACTTTTAGAGCATGAAATTAGCCAGCTAAATGACCCAAGGCGAATTGGTTTAGAAGTGCTGGAATCTGAGCAGATCAAAGACTATGGCCGAATGATAGAAGTGTGCAGTCATTTTAGAAGCTTAGGGGCGCGTATCATTGTTGATGACTTTGGGTCCGGCTATTCGAATATCGATGAAATCCTAAAGTTGGAGCCAGAAGTCATAAAGCTCGATGGCAGCTTGATTCGTGATATTGATAAAGACTTAAAACAGCGCAAGATCGCTTCCCAGTTGGTGCGTTTGTGCCAGGTGTTTAACGCGGAGACGGTGGCGGAGTTCGTCCACAATCAGGAGGTGTGTACCATTGCACAAGACATGGGGGTGGACTATTTGCAGGGTTACTATCTTGGCAAGCCGACTCGACTGTTTTAATGATGTTTCACGTGAAACTTCTTGTCGTAAAAAACGCAGCGTAGGCTGCGTTTTTTGTTTGGTTCTTCTACTGAGCTTAATGGTTAACGCTTAAGAGCGTGTCCACTCTTTTCAGCTTGGAACAGAGCGAGGTAATGGGCAAAAAAGCGCTGCATTTGTTGTTGGTTGTTTTGTTCTCCAAGTTGCCCGAGCAAATGTGCAGCGACTTCAAACGTACACAAATTACCTTGTTGTTGGTTGCGTCGCAGCTGATATTGTGAGTCCGCCGACGCAGACAATCCCATAGTAGGGATACCTTCTAACCAACGGCTCTTATTTATCATCTTGCGCGCCTCTTGCCAGGTGGCATCTAAAATAATAAACAGCGGAGTTTTGGTTTGTTGCTGGCTTTGGAGTACCACATGTTCGAGTGTGATACTTTCTTCACAGGGGAAGAGCAACACCGGATACCGCGACGGATCAGCTAATAGAGTGAGCAATTCTGCTGGTGGCTGTTTGCGATCCCAGATTACTCGCTCAATGTTGAGTTGGCACTGCTCTAGTAGCTGGCCGGTATTAGTATCACGCTTCAGTTCATTCGGATGCATTAACAGCAGGATGTTGTGCTCACTGGTAAGTTTCGGCATTAGCGAGCACATACAATTGAATTGAAAACCGCAGGTTGGACACGGTTGTGACATTACAGACGAACTCCTTCGCGCACCGGGCTTATCCCATCAGAGAACAGACGCACACCACTGACTTGGTTCGGCGTTGCCGTTGGCGCCATGCTTGGGTTGAGTGGGTAGCTAACCCAGTGTATTGCATCACGTGTTGAGCCGCTTTAGCTCCGCCACCGCTGACATTAAAAATCAGATCTCGCCAACCATGAGAGGTTTGTTGGCCGAGCATAATCGGGCTTTGCACTAGTGTAATGCGGCTATTAAAGCGCCATTCCTTTTCGTGATGTTCAAATATCAGCAATGTACAGCCTCCGGAACCACACCAATCCAACTGTACCAATAGCTCTTCGTTACCATCGCTGTTGAGGTCGTAAGTTAGCCAACGGTATTGGTTATTGTTGGGGGTGGTTTGATGGATAAAGAAGTAGTTGCGCACCGCGGCATCTACTTTTGAATCAAACTCTGCACTAGAAGGGACGTCAGCACTACCGATGGGGTTGTTGGTGCGTTTTTCGGTTGGTTGCATGATGCCTTCATCACGAACGATTGCAGGATAAAGGACTAAACCACCATCGGCGATTGGGTATACTAAGTTACCGACTTTTTCTTTGGTCGCTTTGAGCTGATTGCCTTCTCGAGTAAACAGTCGTTCTGACATTAGCCTTTGCTGTTGATGATGCGTCATGACTACTTGAACCTGAGACGGACTTAACTGTTGCCAGTAACCACGCTCGATTAATGGTGCTTGTCCATTGGCGTAACGATATTTTGTTGTGGCGCTGTGGTCTGGGTTTAAGGTCATTTGTACTTCAAAGCCTTGTGATTGGGTTGAGGTCGCGACATAGGTATTAGCCCAGCCAAGCGTTGCATCGACGTTTGCAGCCATACCACAACCTTGATACGTCTCGCCATCATGTTTTAGTGTTGCTTTCCAGCCATACAAAGAATCGCTCATTGTGTCTGAGCAGAGGTTTTCTGTTAAGCGAAGCTCACCACCTTGCAGTTGATAAGTGCGCTGGCGAGGTTGAAGCTGACTGCTGTTAATCGCTAATTTTGTGGTTTGTTTGCCGATTTGCTGGAATGTTAGTCCATTAGCCTCAAAGCTTGCCGACCAAGAAGGCTCATTACCAAACACGCGAGTTGGTTTGTTTGGTTGCTGACAACGGTTTGGGTTTTCCGTTGTGAGGAAGTTCACTTGTTCCACGACAAAGTTAGCATCGAAATCAGCAGAAAACCCATCGATGCCCGGTGGGTTGAGGTGGCCGATAACTTCGCCATACATAGTCTGGTAAGGCTCGTTATTTAACTGAATTGCTTGTTGCATTTGC
The DNA here is from genome assembly GCF_033338775.1 of Vibrio sp. Vb1018. Lineage (NCBI taxonomy): Bacteria > Pseudomonadati > Pseudomonadota > Gammaproteobacteria > Vibrionales > Vibrionaceae > Vibrio > Vibrio sp. Vb1018. The sequence continues at coordinate 36,758 of NZ_JAWOTI010000030.1, read as the reverse complement.
TGTGGTGATAGTTGCAACCAATATTGCTTGTCGCTGCCACAAGGCATGATGTATTGGCTCTCGTGACCGACGATCACTTTTCCGCGCAGCATAAAAGTTTGAGGTTGAATGGTTTCAGGCTTATCTAAGGTTGCTGGTGGAGAGGTTGGGTCAGCGGCACCAGATTGTGGCGACTGTGAACTACATGCTTGCAGAACCAGCAGGGTGGCAAGCGCCACTGGGTTTTTCAAAGCCTTCATGTTATATCTTCCTCATTATTGTTACTCAATCGGCATCGGATGGCATTATGGCATATTGGTTATTTAAAACTGAACCAGATACCTTTTCTATTGACACGCTTCGAACCCAAAAGGTTTCATGTTGGGAGGGAGTTCGTAATTATCAGGCGCGCAATATGATGCGTGACCAAGTGAAGGTGGGCGATTTAGTCCTGATTTACCACTCTTCTTGTAAACATGTTGGCGTGGCAGGTATTGCTAAAGTTGTGAGAGAAGCCTATCCCGATCATTTCCAATTCGATCCCGAAAGCGATTATTACGATCCAAAGTCAGACCCAGACAACCCGCGTTGGATTATGGTGGATGTCGAGTTTGTACGTAAAATGGCGCGAGTGATTCCGTTGTCGGTGATGAAAGCGATGCCAGAACTTGAGAACATGCCGTTGGTGAAACGTGGAAATCGCTTGTCGATTATGCCCGTGACAGAAGAAGAATGGGACGCGATTCTTGGCAAAGAGAAGCTGCCAAGTCAGCGATAAAAGAAAAGGGCTGCGAATGTGCAGCCCTTCATAATTTGGAGTATTGAAGCTTACAGCAAGTGTTCTTGTAGGTAGTGTGCAACCGCATCTTCCGCATTGCTGCCAATCACTTCATTATTTGGTAGAGCTTTCATCACTTTTTCGTGTGATGTACCCATAACTAGCCCTTTACCTGCCATCGACAGCATTTCTACGTCATTCATGCCATCACCAAATGCTACGCAGTTTTCTAACGTGAGGTCGAGTTTTTTCGCTACCGCTTCAAGAGCATGGCCTTTAGACACGCCAGCGCTCATTACTTCCAAACACCAAGGCGTTGAAAATGCGATGTTCAGCTTATCACCAAACTGCTCACGTAGTTTGTTTTCAAATACGACCAAACGTTCGTGGTCTTCTCCTGGATGCGTGAAGAAAACTTTCGCAATACCGTCAGTTGGGGCGTGGTCTTCATCAAATAAGACGTAAGTGAATTCATCGTGGAAGTCACGTAACGTTTCATCATCCTTGTTCATCAACCAGCTATCATTTTGATACATGTGAATAAGTATTTCTTGATCATGTTTGATCGTGTCGATCACGCCTTGTACCAGTTCCGCAGGGACATTCTCGCTGTACATTAGCTGATCTTCCTGGTCATGCACTCGGGCACCATTCGACGTGATCATATAAGCTGGAATGCCAACTTGGCGACGGATGCTCGCAACGTCTACGTGGTGACGGCCGGTTGCAAAGACAAAGGTATAACCCTTTTCATGCAGCGCTTTTAGCGTCTCTTTTGAGTAAGCACTGAGCTGATGGTTTGGTGCGAGTAACGTGCCATCCAGATCAGAGGCAACGATTTTGGTGATCTCTTTGCAAGGTAGCGATGTGCTCATGAAGTCCTCGTAAACGGTTTGGATAGTGTGGAACAGGTGAATTGCAAACGGAGTACAGCAGACTGACTAGATCGTACTGCTCCGAATGCGGGGGAACTTGGGCCCGTAGCACTATGCGGTTAAACACTGTGTCAAAGTAGCCAAGTTCAAGCAGTGTACGCCAAAATGAGGATGAAAAAGAGGGTAAATCGATGTGTAGACATTTCCTCTTTAATCTTAGTCGTGAAATGGTCGCCTAGAGTTCTTATTGTGCTTGTTCGTTTGATGGCGATTTAGGGTCATTCATAAAGCGGAAAATCGCATCGAGCGCTTGATTACGATACTTGTCGGTCTCGAACAAGATTTCATGCTGTGCGCCTTCGATAGAAAGCAGCTCCGCGTGCGGGTTGGTTTTCCGCAATTTATCAATAAAACGCTTTTGCGCGAGGTTGCTAACAATCCGATCGTTTCCGGCTTGGATTAGGATTACTGGTATTTTGACTTGGCGAGTTAATAAAAAGCACTGCTTAGCGGCCATGAGCCCTTGCCAAACCCAGCGAGTGCTTGGCCCACCGACTTGCAGTTCCGGTTTTTCCGTATATAGGTTTCGGAACCATTGGTAGCGGCCGTAACTTTGGCTAAGTGGGTTATCTTCAAAGGGCTTAGGGAAGTAGGCCTGATGTCCTGGTGCATAGCGTGGCAAAGTCGATACCGCTGACATAATTTGTGTGACCGGAATCGCTATTGGTGAGAGGTACCATGGCAGGTTAATGCCAAACATGGGCGCACTTAGAATCAAACCAGTAAAAGGGTGTTCTGGGTGAGTTTGCAGGTAACGTGTGGCGATCGCGCCGCCCATAGAGTGCGCGATGATGAAGCATTGTTGATATTCGCTAAGGTCGTGTTTTTTTACGACGATGTCCATATCATCAATATAATCAGTAAAGTCATAGACGTGACCCATATCTGAGTCAGATAATAAACGATCTGATAAACCTTGTCCGCGGTGGTCAAAGGAATAGACATCGAAACCTTGGCGGTAGAGATCGTAAAACAGCTCTTGGTATTTCCAGGAAGACTCAATGCGTCCATTTACGATGAGCACGGCTTTTTTATGCTCTGGGTTGGTTAGCTTGCACCAGTAAATGTTCTTTTTCTCAGTCCCTTTAACAAAGCCCTCTTGGCGAGTTTGCCAAAGTGCTGCGATCGGACCACCAATTGCTTGCTCAAATAATGTCTCTTGAGTATAAGTCAAAGGTGAATGGTTAGTCGCCATTAGTTGATTACCTGAAGATACGTTGTTTACGCGATGTATCATCGAAGAATTAGTGAGGAAATGCAATGGATACCCATGTCTGGTTAGCTTATGTAGTAACAGCAATCGTTTTTAGTTTGGCTCCGGGTTCTGGCACGGTGAACTCAATCAGTAATGGTTTGAGTTACGGTACCCGTAAATCACTGGGTGCCATTATTGGCTTACAAATTGGTTTAGTTATCCACATCGCGCTGGTGGGGGCGGGTATTGGTGCGCTTGTCGCGCAGTCAGCAACCGCATTTTCTGTCATTAAATGGGTTGGTGCCGCTTATCTGGTTTGGTTGGGGATTCAGAAATGGCGCGATACATCAAGCTTAGTCGCAGCTGAAAACCACAACGAGATGTCAGGCACGGCGCTGTTGTACAAGGCAGTGTTAATTAACCTCACCAACCCTAAATCGATTGTTTTTCTGGTGGCGTTGTTCCCGCAGTTTATTGACCCGGCAAAAGACCAAATCACGCAACTGTTGGTGCTTGGCGTCACTACGGTCGTGATTGATGCGTGTGTAATGTTGGGTTACACGAGCTTGGCAGCACAAATGGGACGCTTTATTCGCTCCGATAAAATCATGGGAAAAATAAACAAAGTATTCGGTTCAATGTTCATGGGTTGTGGTGCATTATTAGCAGCTGCAAAGTCATAAGCCATTTATAGGTCCTTCTTTAGCATGAATACAACGTATGTCGCTCGCCAGCCGATCTTTAACCGAAAAAGACAGACGCTGGGTTATGAATTGTTGTTTCGAGACGGGGAGAGTAACGCATACCCTTCACATATTGATTCAAATCGAGCGACATACCGACTGATCGTCGAAAACTTCCTATCACTGGGTACTAACCCAGTGATTGCCTCTTCAAGATGCTTTATTAACTTTCCTCATCAAAGCTTGGTGCGACGTTTGCCGCGCAGTTTGCCGAAAAACAAAATTGTCATCGAAGTGTTGGAAACGTGCCAACCTACGGATGAGCTTCTTGATGCGATTCGTGAGTTTTATCGAGAAGGTTACTTGATCGCTTTGGATGACTTCACCCTAACACCAGAATGGCGTCGTTTTTTGCCATATGTGCATATTGTGAAGCTCGACATTATGGCGATGGGGCTCGAAAAGGCCTGTGAACTGGTCAAAACACACCTTGCCAAACGCGTCAAATACCACTTTTTAGCAGAACGTGTTGAAACCGCAGAAGAGTTTGAGCAAGCGAAAGCGGCTGGCTTTAAATTTTTCCAAGGTTATTTTTTTAGCAAGCCACTCGTCTCGCAGACTAAATACGTCAGTCCTGAGCAAGTGTTGGCATTGCAACTGTTTCGTGAAGTTTGTGCTCCTGAGCCTGACTTTACTCGTATCGAGTCCATCATTACGCAAGATGTCGCGTTGTCATATAAATTATTGCGTTTTGTAAATACGCAAGCGCCGAATTTGGCTGTCGAAATCAGCTCTTTTCGTCAGGCATTGATTTATCTTGGCCAGGATAACCTTAAGCAGTTTGTCTCTTTGGTTGTGGCATCGTATATCTCCAGTAACAAGCCTCGAGAGCTGTATCACCTTTCATTGCAACGAGCTCAATTTTGCCAATTGATGTCGCGCTATCAGCCATTCTCTCACCTCAACGAGCAAGGTTTCATGGTTGGTTTGCTGTCGATTCTAGATGCGCTGCTGGATCTTTCGGTGGAATCTTTAGTTAGGCAGTTACCGCTTAGTCATTCAGTACAACAAGCGCTATTACATCGCAAAGGGGTTTATGGTGCACTTATTTCCCTCGAAGAGTGCTACGAGCGTGCCGATTGGTCAGGGGTTGAAAAAATCACGATGCAATTGGGGTTGCCTTTAGAGGAAGTGAAGCTCTCCTTAGGTGAAGCGGCTCGCTGGAGTCAAAGCATCGCGACTGCATAATTTCTTGTCTTATCTTTTATCTCTTTGAATCTCTCTCTTTACAATCAAGCTGTTCGTTAGATGTGAAACTTTTATGACGATGGACGGTTTCCTCTTGACGATATATCTTAATTAAATAAACATATACGCATATCCATATATAGGTATGTTCATTATGCTTCCACATCAGTTTTTTAAGCTGTTATCCGATGAAACACGCGTACGTTGTTTAATGCTCGTGGCCCGTGAAGGTGAAACTTGCGTTGGCGATTTGGCGTTTGCTCTACAAGAGAGCCAGCCGAAAGTTTCTCGTCATCTTGCTCAGTTACGATCCAGTGGCATCTTGGTGGATAAACGCCAAGGGCAATGGGTGTATTACGAGTTATCACAGCAATTACCAGGTTGGATGCGAAAGTTAATTGAAGACTTAGTGGCATCAAACTGTTTGAAGCAGGAATACCAAGACGACATCACTCGCTTACACGATAAAAGTCGTGAGGCTTGCTGTTAACAGCGAATAGAGATTCAAGGTAGAAGATTAGAGGGTAAAACTATGACAATTAAAGTAGGAATTAATGGCTTTGGCCGAATTGGTCGCTTAGCGCTGCGAGCGGCATTTGATTGGCCAGAATTGGAGTTTGTGTTAATCAACGATGTCGCAGGTGACGCCGCTACGCTTGGTCACTTATTAGAATTCGATTCAGTGCAAGGTCGTTGGCATCATGGAGTTCAGGTCGAAGGCAGTGAGCTCGTCATCAACGGCAAGCGTGTCGCCACGACTCAACAACGCGATATCGATGCGGTGAACTGGTCTGATTGTGATGTTGTGATTGAAGCGACAGGCGTACATCGCAAAACATCATTCCTAAACAAATACCTAGAGCAAGGCGTGAAACGTGTCGTGGTAAGCGCACCTGTGAAAGAAGAAGGTATTGCGAACATTGTGGTGGGCGTGAACGACCATATTTTCGACCCTGAAAAACATCGTATCGTGACAGCAGCTTCGTGTACGACTAACTGTATCGCACCTGTGGTTAAAGTCATTCATGAGAAATTGGGTATCGAACAATCTTCTTTTACGACCATTCACGACCTGACGAATACGCAAACTATTTTGGATGCGCCACACAAAGATCTACGCCGTGCAAGAGCATGCGGCATGAGCCTTATCCCAACCACGACGGGTAGCGCGAAGGCAATTGTCGAAATTTTCCCAGAATTAAAAGACAAAATTAATGGTCATGCGGTTCGCGTACCTCTAGCAAACGCATCGTTAACAGACATCATTTTTGATGTGAAGCGTGATACCACAGCAGAAGAAGTGAATGTACTGTTAAAAGAAGCATCTGAAGGTGATTTGAAAGGCATCCTTGGCTTCGAAGAGCGTCCTTTAGTTTCTATCGATTATAAAGGCGACCAACGTTCAACCATCGTTGATGCGCAATCAACCATGGTTGTGGGTTCTCGTATGGTTAAGATTTACGCTTGGTACGATAACGAAATGGGTTATGCAACGCGCACAGCAGAGCTGGTTCGTAACGTTGGTTTGGCTTAAAAGGGGGTCACAATGTCTCATCCTACATGGCAATTAGATTTGGACTCCGGTGCTTTAATCTTAACACCGTGCCCAGGAACGAAAGGCGTTGATTTGCACGCGTCGTTAGAACATTTGAAAGAGCAGGGTGTTCAAGCGGTCGTTACTGCATTAGATGATAGTGAATTAGCTGCGAAGAATGTCTCTGCATTGGGTGAAGCCACTCAGCAACTGGGTATGAAATGGTTCCAGATCGAGATTGAAGACGACTGCGCACCAAATGAAGAATTTGCGACGAAGTGGCAACAAGCCAGTCCGGAACTGCACGCGATTCTTGCTCAAGGTGGCAAAATTGCGATGCATTGCATGGGTGGTTCGGGGCGCACAGGTTTGTTCGCTGCTCACCTACTCCTAGAAAAGGAATGGCAGTTAGAAGATATCGTGCGAGAAGTGCAGGCATTGCGCCCTGGTGCATTTACAAAACCTGTGCAAGTTGAGTACATCGAACGCGTGGCTCAAGACGCTTGATCAGCTTAAATAGCTTTTGGTTCATCATGATCCAAAAGCTAAATTCAAGCTTCTTCAGGATACGACTGTTTACAAAAAATGCCATTAATATTAACTAATGCATTGTTTTTAAGGTGTATTTTTCTTTTCATTGATGTTGGGGCATTTTTTTGAAAATCACAGCAACATTGTATTGGTCAATGTTGCTGTACAGGTTAGGAAGTATTTAGAACATGATGATCTAAATGCTTCTATCGCTGTACATATGAGGTCAATATGATTTCTCAATTAAGCAAAAGTATTCGTCAGTACATGTTAGTGACGTTTAACTATTGGAACTTTACGGTGACCGATGGCGCACTGCGTATGCTAGTGGTGCTCTATTTTCATGATTTAGGTTATTCCACGTTAGCTATTGCCTCACTGTTCCTTTTCTATGAATTTTTTGGTGTGGTGACAAACCTAGTTGGTGGTTGGTTGGGCGCAAGGTTAGGCCTAAATAAAACCATGAACATTGGTTTAGCGATGCAAGTGTTTGCGTTGCTGATGCTCGCAGTACCAAATGCATGGCTGACCATTCCTTGGGTGATGGCAGCGCAAGCTCTGTCGGGGATTGCCAAAGATCTGAACAAAATGAGTGCTAAGAGCGCGATTAAAACGCTAGTACCAGACGAACAGCAAGGTGCGCTCTACAAATGGGTAGCGATTTTGACTGGCTCGAAGAATGCACTCAAAGGAGCGGGCTTTTTTGTTGGTGGCTTGCTGCTGTCTTGGGTGGGTTTTCAAAACTCGATGTTTATTATGGCGGGTGTACTTACATTAGTGTTTGTTTGCAGCATGATCTGGCTAGAAGCGGACATGGGTAAAGCAAAGAGTAAACCTAAGTTTCGCCAAATATTCTCCAAGTCTGAATCGATAAACATTTTATCCGCAGCACGCATGTTCTTGTTTGGTGCTCGTGATGTGTGGTTTGTCGTTGCTCTGCCTATTTATCTTGGTAGCGTGTTTGGCTGGGATCACTTGTGGGTTGGTAGCTTTCTCGCAGCGTGGGTCATTGCTTATGGGTTTGTGCAAGGCTTTGCGCCGCGTATTACTGGCAAAGCGCAAGGTCGTGTGCCTGATGGTAGTGCAGCATTGGTGTGGGCAGGAATCCTAGCGTTAATTACGGCTGGTATTGCTTATGGTGTGCAAATCGGTTGGCAGCCTGAATTGGTGATTGTGGTAGGTTTGATGATTTTTGGCGCTGTGTTTGCCATTAACTCTTCGCTGCACTCGTACTTGATAGTGAGCTACGCTAAAGGCGATGGCGTCTCGTTGGATGTCGGTTTTTACTACATGGCCAATGCGATGGGACGTTTGATTGGCACGGTATTATCGGGTTGGATCTACCAAGAGGCTGGTCTTGCAGCGTGCTTATGGGTTTCTTTTGCTTTCTTGGCACTGACGACGCTGATTTCAATTAAGTTGCCAAAAGCTAATGTTGCTACTGCGTAACTACCCCCAGTATCGCTATCTGTAGATGGTATAAATGGCTCCAAATCGGAGCCATTTTTGTTTCTTATGCGCCGTTTGCTGTAATCAGATTGTGTCGGTTTGGCATCGAGAGTGAATACTGATGCTTGGTTTTTGGTTCTCGTTAAGTGATTAGAGTGGTGATGAAATCCCCGTTGTAGGTCATTGTTGAGTTAAAAATAAGCAAAAACAGATTGTTAACCATTTCACTGGTTGAGATTTACCCTATGCTATAAACGATAAGCGACTCAAAGTAGGGAAAGGTATGAGAGAAAGGGTTCTGTTTTTTGATTTATTGCGCTGCTTCGCAGCGGTAGCAGTGATCGCCATTCACGTCTTGGCACCGTATCGAAATGAGTTAGGAGTGATTCCATTTGACCAATGGCTGACAGCGGTAGGCGTGAATAGCGTAACCCGCTGGGCAGTGCCAGTTTTTATTTTGATCACCGGAGCGCTAATGCTCAGTGACACTCGACCATTTGACGGTAAGTATTATATCAAAAGGCGTTTGGGCAAAGTTTTAGTTCCATTTCTTATTTGGTCGATGTTTTATGCATACCTTTCAGGTTGGACTTCTCAAGGCTTTAATTTTGAAACCGTAAAAGAGGTATTAAGCAATAGCCCATTCCACGCAACGTATTACCATCTCGGCTTTTTCTATTACTTTATACCACTGTATTTTGTGATTCCGCTGTTTCAATGGATGGTACGCAACGTGGATGACAACGTCTTGTATACCTATCTCGCATTTTGGCTTTTCACCAGCACACTGTTCTTGTTCAAGATTGATGGCCCTTGGAGTAATCAGATGTGGCTTTATATGGGTTACCTTCCACTGGGGTATGTTTTATTTCAAAAGGTACCTTTGAATCGCTCTATGGTGACCTTATTTGTTGGGCTAGGACTCGTGGCGTTGGCAGTGACCTTTACGATGGTTGTGACAAATAGCTTAGAGGCGGAGAAGTATACGGTTGGGCGCTGGCTCTCTTATAAAACACTGAATGTGATTCTAGCGGCTTCGATGATTTTTATGATCGGGCGTTACTTTGGTGAAGGCTTATCACCAAAAGTACAAAAAGTGGTAAGTGTGATCAGTCAGCACAGCTTGGGGATTTACTTACTTCACCCTATTTTCTTATGGCCGATGAAAGAGTTCGGTTGGTACACAGGACATCCTGCGTGGGTGATTCCAGTCTGGATCGTTCTAAGTGGAGCTGGAGCCTTGGCGATGAGCTATCTCTTTTCTCGTTCTGCCAAGACTCGTTGGTTACTGCCTTAACGTTTGATAGCGAAGTGAAGGAACTTGTTGCCGCGATAGGTCAGTGTTCCCTTATCTCCAGGGTTGAGTGCATGGTAGTAATGCACTCCAATTTGGAATTCACGCTTTGGACCGATAGAACCACGTTGAACGTAAATCCAATACTCTTTATCGTCTTGACCTGGTGGTGCGTTTGGTATGTCTAGCGCTTGTTTATCTAAAACCGTTACCTGCGCGCTTTGCTCTGGAGCGTCTTCGCCCACATAGTGCTTACTATAAAAACGGAAAAACACCCACGCGCCCAAGGCAATAAGGGCGAATAGGGCGACAATAAGTGAGATTGGCATATTAACCTCCAATGTTTTATCGGGTCCCATTCTACAGAACTCGCTGACGAAACGATGAGTTGAGGTAGCTTATTCATAATCTAATGAAAGGGATATGGAGATTATTCGGCGCACTTCACGATTTATCTTAATGATGCACGATGAAATCGTCGCTTCATCTGCAAGCGAAGTCACTAAAGCTGAACGAAGCGGCTTTCACTTGTTAGGCTATATGAGCTCAAGGGCACAAATTGAAAGTAAAATTGCACTTAACGGCTCGAAAAAGCTCTAAATTTATAGAAGAATAAAAATAATGAACATAGGAAGGGTCTGGTAAGGAGGGTTACGATGTCAGATATTGAAAAAGTAGTCATGCGTACCCGAACGATCGAAAAACTTTTGCGTACTCAGTACCATGCAGAAGGGAAAGGGTTGCACCAACTTATTAATAGTTGTGAAGAACGTTTACCGCATGACGTGATAGCAAAGCTTCGATTCATCGCAACCGTGCGTAACAAAGTGGTGCACGAAGACGATTACAAGCTGGATGATCGTAAAGGCTTTATGGCGGCATGTGATGCTTGTGAAAAAGAGCTGACACCAAGAAGCTCTCGCTTTATTTGGCGTACAGCAATTTTGCTAATGACGTTGATTACGCTGGCCGCTCTTGGTTTCTACTATATGCACTGGGATATTTTGTCTAAGCACATTCAGTAGAGCTATACAGATAAATAAAAAAGGACGCATTTGCGTCCTTTTTTATTTTAAATCATTGGGTTAGTACATCATTGGCAGTGTCATTAAACCCACAACCACTGCAATCATAACCAGCCCTTGTTTTTGAGAAGATGAAATCATAACACTACCCCTTAATCTTTGATGAACTCGATGAATTTAATATAGCACTGTTTTTGGGGTTTGATCAACATATGCTCGTTAATCTTTTCAAAAATCACACTTAACTTGTCTGGTTTTACGTGATTCTGACTAATGAAACTATGTTTTTTGTGCTGTATTTAAAGTGTTCACATTGTTTTGTTTCTATCCTTTTTTGTTTTAAGTATATGATTTTATAATGTTAAATGGTTTGTGATGTTGGCTTTGTAATTGTTTTTTGTTTCGAATGGTATGTTGGGTGTTTATTTTGTCTGTATTTCTCAAAAATTGAGAAAATTAAAAAATGTGCTATGAGGTTGCATCGTCAAATCGAAAGCATGGAGTGAGATTTTCTTACCTTATGAGAAAATATGGGCTTCAAAAGTGTTTAGTGATTTTATGGTTTATGAAGTCCGCACTTTTATCTGTTATTGAAATTATGGTTTTATTTATCATTGACTTACTTTTCTTGTCTGATGTTTTTTTTACTGAATTAAGGTCGGTTTTCTTAGTTTTTACCCCTAGTCATCAGTGGTTTCTCCTCTCTTAGAGCGCTACTAAGACTATTTTCTATTTTGTGTCTGTTATTTATTCTTGTTGCCTGCATTACATACATCCTGGTGGTTTAATCGTCAGTTTGTGAAATGGCGGCTTACCTGGAGCACTTATCTGTTTTTCAGTTAAATAGTTTTAGAAAGCGTTGGTTATTGTGTCGTGTGATTTGATGGGTTCGGCTGATGAGCAAAGCTTGGCCCCAATGTTTAGTGGCATCATTCAGGCTCATCGGCTTTATTATTACGTAGGCTGAGGGTTACAAAATGTTTCGAATCGCTAGCGAGATCCAACTTTCGTAGATTGTGTCTTTACATCAAAACTGGTCTACCTAGACTAGCGGCGAGTTTAAGTAAAAGGTGTATACTGCATGTGGAGTTGGCTGGCGATAGGGCTATCAGGTGTGTATTCCGTGTTGGGAGCAAAGCAAGCTAACCCGACACAATCCCTCGTGTTTAAAATCTTTACTCTGCTACTTCTTCTTGTGTTGGTGTTAACTCAAGGTGCATCCGCAACATATACCTACTGGATTGCGGGTGGGCTTATTGTGTCTATGGTGGCAGATACGCTGCACTCGTTTAAAACTCGTAAGCTAATCTATTTTACGGCTTATCTGGTTGCCCAGGTATGCTACAGCAAGTCATTTTGGGTGCAGCTTAATGGTGAGATTGTCTGGTGGCTGTTGGCCCTGCTGCTTGCAGCGAGTATCGTGGCGTTCTTTTTGTTGCTACCTCAACTCGACTCTCTGGTATTCCCTGTTGTGATCATGGGGATGATGCTGGTTCAACTTGCTTGGGCAGCCGGTGAAGTTTGGTTACAAGTGCCGAGTTACGCCAATGCTATCGGCTTTAGCGGAACCTTAGTTCTCATCTATTCGGCGCTGGCATACGCGATACACGGTTATCGAAAACCGATGAAACACGCCTATTTGTGGGTGAGTGGCAGTTACTTTTTTGCTCATGCCCTCATTGTTGCCTCAATCATTTACTAATTTAAGTCAAAGCAGCTCTTGAGGATTTCAGTAAACTGAACGCATTGTTCTTAATAACTGGAGTCAATAATGAGTGAAATCCATGCTCACGAGCTGCTAAACCTACTTAGAGAAACACCAATGGATCGCGAAGCCCTCACACAGCACTTTGGTGCTAGCGTTCGCTTTCACACCTGTAAACTGAATGATCTAGACTTAGATGCATTACTAGCATTTTTGCTCAAGCGCGACAAAATTCGTGAGCTTGAAGGTAAGTTTGTGGTCAATATGGCGCGAGTTTGCAATCACTAAACGGCGGCTAAGATCGAGGGTGACTATGGTGTTTTCACCCTCAGTCATATACTCATGTTGTCAGTTTGCTATACACTGGCCGCCATTTTTTAGGTGAGGCCAGAATATGGACATTCTTTCTGCAGCGACCATGCTGTTTCTAATCATGGACCCTCTCGGTAACTTGCCGATTGTGTTGTCTATTCTCAAACATATCGATCCCAAGCGTCGTCGTAAGGTATTGATTCGTGAACTACTGTTTGCCTTACTGATTTTGATGTTGTTTCTGTTTGCAGGACAAAGCATCTTAAGTTTTTTGCATGTCCAGCCAGAAACGCTCAGCATTTCAGGTGGCATTATTCTCTTCATTATTGCGATTAAGATGATTTTCCCGAGTGCTGGCAGCATCACTGGACTGGCAGCAGGCGAGGAGCCCTTTATTGTTCCGATGGCCATTCCTATGATCGCGGGCCCTTCAGTGATTGCAGCCTTGCTTTTACTGTCTTCGCAACATCCAGAGAAAATGTTGGAAATGTCAGCATCAGTCGTAATTGCGTGGGGCGCAACATTTTTTATACTGATGTTTTATGGCTTCTTTAATCGCTTGTTGGGTGAACGTGGCTTGAAGGCGGTAGAACGCTTAATGGGCTTGTTACTGGTGATGATCTCCACTCAAATGTTCTTGGATGGTGTAAAAAGTTACATTGGGTGACGAACGAAACGCAGAAAAAAAGCCGCTCACAAGAGCGGCTTTTTCGTATCTGAGCGATTACATCATGTGTTTACGACGAATATCGAGTAGGGCAAAAATACCAAAAATCAGGATTGAATATTTTTCCCAACTGCTCATTTTTATTTTGTCGCCAAATGCACCAATGAAGATGGCCATTTGTAAACCGTGCATGATGAACAAAAAAGCGGTCATGATGTATAGCGCAATCGCGGCATTGCCGGGAAAGGGCATAAAAATATTTAGGATTAATACTAACCAAACAAAGGCGATAGCCGCTTTGGCCAGCATAATTAGTGCTTTCATTTAAGTATCCTTTTAAATCGAGGCGTTATGCGGAGGTACGTTCGTACAGACGATAGCTCACTTGGCCTGCTGTTTTTTCTCGATGTAATTGCCAGTTTTCTGGTAAGTCGGCAATATTGAGTTCTTTTTCTGTTTCAATATAAATCATCGCATCTTCCGCGAGCCAGCCATTTTGTTCTAGCAGAGCCACGGTCTCATCCAATAGACCTTTGCGAAACGGTGGGTCAATAAACACCACATGGTGAGCAGAACCCGGTTGCTTCAAAAAACTCAGTGCGTCGGTATTTACCACTTGGATGTTGTTCGCGTTAAGAGAGGCAACATTCTTTTGTAACTGTTGGAAAGCTTGTGGGTTTAGCTCAACCATGGTCACTTGCTCTGCTTGGCGCGAAGCTGACTCAAATCCCAAGCCGCCAGAGCCAGCAAACAAGTCGAGACATTTTGCCTGTGGTACATCTTGAGCTAACCAGTTAAACAGCGTTTCTTTGACGCGATCTGTCGTGGGGCGTAAGCCTTCAGCATCGTGTACAGGAAGTTTTCTGCCTCTCCATAAGCCACTAATAATGCGAACAAAGCCCGTTGTTGGCTTTTTTTGTGATGAGTTTTGCTGGCGACGTCTTACCATAGATTTTTTGACCGCTAATAAAGTGATACTATATCTAATCGCCCAAGCAATGAGCTTGGAGATTGGATACAGCCCAGAATATTCAAGATGACAGAGTGTAACACTAATAAGATTAGAATTACCTAATCGGAAAGTTTTCAGAACTTTGTCATTAGCCTTTTTTAGACTGATAATAATCTTGTCAAAAAAGAGTCATTAATAGATAAAAGAACAATCTAGGATAGCCCCAGATGACGGAAAAAAAGAAGCGCGGATTACTTTCGTGGCTAGGTTTTGGTGACGAAGAACAAAGCCCAAAACCAAAAACTGAAGAAACAGTAAAAGAAGAAGCAGTGGAAGCGCCTTCTGAAGAGCAGCAAACCGAAGCGGTTGCTGAGCAAGCGGAAGCAACGCCAGAACTTGAAGAAGAAGCGAAACAATCAGAGGCTGCCCCAGCAGAAGCAGAAGCAGAAGCAGAAGCAGAAGCAGAAGCAGAAGCAGAAGCAGAAGCAGAAGCAGAAGCAGAGGAGCCAGAAGTCGTATCGGCCGCGCCTCGTGTTCAAGAACAAGAAAAGCCAACAGAAAGCTTTTTTGCTCGTCTTAAACGCAGCCTAAGCCGAACAAAAGCAAATATTGGTGCTGGCTTCTTCGGTCTGTTCAGCGGTAAGAAAATCGATGAAGACTTATTTGAAGAGCTAGAAGAGCAACTGCTTATTGCTGATGTGGGCATGAATACCACAACAAAAATCATCAACAACCTGACAGAAAAAGCCACACGTGGCGATCTGAAAGACGGCGAAGCCCTTTATGGTTTGTTGAAAGAAGAAATGGCTGAGATTCTTTCTAAAGTTGAACAGCCACTAGAAATCGATAGCAACAAAACGCCTTACGTCATCTTGATGGTGGGTGTAAATGGCGTGGGTAAAACCACGACCATCGGTAAGTTAGCGAAGCAGTTCCAAACTCAAGGCAAAAAAGTGATGCTTGCAGCGGGCGATACTTTCCGTGCCGCAGCGGTTGAGCAGCTACAAGTGTGGGGTGAACGTAATAATGTTCCTGTGATTGCTCAACATACTGGAGCAGACAGTGCCTCTGTTATCTATGATGCGATTGAAGCGGCAAAAGCACGTGGTGTGGATGTGGTGATTGCTGATACAGCAGGTCGTCTACAGAACAAAGCGAACCTAATGGAAGAGCTGCGTAAGATTGTACGTGTGATGAAGAAAATTGATGACTCTGCACCACATGAGATCATGCTAACGCTTGATGCAGGTACAGGACAAAATGCCATTAGCCAAGCGAAACTTTTCAGTGATGTTGCCCCTCTAACCGGGATTACTTTGACTAAGCTGGATGGTACAGCCAAGGGCGGCGTAATTTTCGCTATTGCTGATCAGTTCGGTATTCCAATTCGTTACATTGGTGTGGGTGAAGGTATCGAAGACTTGCGTCCATTTGAAACTCAAGAGTTTATTGACGCACTGTTTAGTCGTGAAGAATAAAAAGAGTTAGAGGAAATCAACGGTGATCAAATTTCAGCAAGTAAGCAAAGCTTACCGAGGTGGTCGACAAGCACTGCAAAAAGTCGATTTTCACCTGAGGCGCGGTGAAATGGCGTTTTTAGGCGGACATTCCGGGGCTGGTAAAAGTACCTTGCTGAAATTGATCTGCGCGATAGAGCGACCAACCGATGGCAAAATCCATTTTAATGGCCACGACATCACGCGTATTCCAGGCAAAGACATCCCTTTTTTGCGCCGCAATATTGGGATTGTTTTTCAAGATCATCGCCTATTGATGGATCGCAGTGTGTACGACAATGTCGCTCTACCAATGCGTATCGAATCGATTTCTGAAAACGAAATCAAACGCCGTGTTTCTGCGGCGTTAGATAAAACGGGCTTACTCGATAAAGCTCGTTGTCTACCTAGTCAACTTTCTGGTGGTGAACAGCAGCGCGTCGGTATTGCCCGTGCTGTGGTTAATCGACCAACGTTGCTGGTGGCTGATGAGCCTACGGGTAACCTTGACCCAGAATTATCCAACCGTGTGTTGCGTCTATTCGAAGAATTTAACCGTGCGGGCGTGACTATCCTACTTGCCACGCACGATGTGGGGTTAGTAAACACTCGCCCACAGTATCGTCATTTTGAATTGAACCAAGGCTTCCTAAGTGAGGTAGAAGACTATGGCAGGTAACAAGCACTCCCAAAAGAAGGGGAAAGGCCGCAGTGCCAAGCGTGCGAATACCGATGGTTTTTTCTCTGTCCACGCAAAACAAGCTAAATCCTCTTTTAGCGCCTTATGGCAACGACCACTAGGCAACATTCTGACTCTAGCGGTCATCTCCATGGCACTTGCCATGCCAGCTTGTTTGTATCTATTGGGGAAAAACGTTGCGGGGGCAGCGGAAGATGTCGCTTCTCCTTCACAAGTTAGTGCTTACTTAGTTGAAGGCATGCCGGATGCACGAGTGATGGTTCTCAAAGATCAAATTGAAACTTGGCCTTTGGTAAAAGAGGTAGAATATATTTCACCGCAACAAGGTCTATCTGATTTAAGCCAATATGCAGGGTTCGACCAAGCTATCAGCCTTTTAAGTGGCTATGCGCTACCTGGTGTGTTGGTGATTACGCCAGATTCGGAGCTAAAAAGTGATATTCAGTCATTAGCCAAAGACGTTCGAGAGCAACAAGATGTGACCGACGTGAGACTTGACGAAGACTGGCTGGCGCGTCTTGATGCCATCAAAACTCTCGCGAGTATTATTGTCATTACCCTGACAGTGCTGATGCTCGGTGCGGTATTTTTAATCGTTGGCAATACATTGCGATTTAATGTGCTGGCGAATAAAGAAGAGATTCAAACCATGAAACTGATCGGTGCGACGGACAGTTTTATTCTGCGCCCTTACTTGTACACAGGTATGTGGTTTGGCGTGTTAGGTGCCACTATTGCGTGGTTGGTAACGGCTTTAGTGACCATTGTCATGAATAGTGCGGTGGAAGACCTTGCTGCGTTGTACGATAGCCAGTTCCGCCTGATTGGTCTAAGTTGGGATGAATCTTTGTTATTAATCATCATTGGGAGTCTTTTGGGATGTATTGCGGCGCGTTTTTCTGCGCAACGACATTTAAAAGAAATTGAACCAGTTTAAGTGATGGCGGTCTTATTACTTGGATTTCATTAGCACTAGCTAATTTTGAACCCTTGCTTAGACCAAATGTTTATGGATAATTGCTTCCCCTTCTTGAAACTTGTTCATTTTGAGTTCAAGATATCGAAGCTAAATTGCAATGTAATGCTCCAGATCAGAGATTGATGAGGAATTGAATGACAAAAGAAGCGTATCCGATGGCTCTAGTCACGCAAGATAGCCTTGATAGCTATATTCGCTCAGTAAACAGCTACCCAATGCTGACTGCAGACGAAGAGCGTGAGCTGGCAGAACGATTACACTATAAAGGTGAGATTGAGGCTGCAAAAGGTCTAATTCTTTCGCACCTACGATTCGTTGTTCACGTTGCTCGTGGTTACTCTGGCTACGGTTTGCCAATGGCGGATCTTGTGCAAGAGGGTAACATCGGTCTAATGAAAGCCGTTAAGCGTTTTAACCCAGAAGTAGGGGTTCGCTTGGTTTCTTTCGCTGTCCACTGGATCAAAGCAGAGATCCACGAATACGTGCTACGTAACTGGCGTATCGTGAAAATTGCGACCACTAAAGCGCAACGTAAATTGTTCTTCAACCTGCGTAAGTCGAAAAAGCGCTTGGGTTGGTTTAACAACGGTGAAGTAGAAACCGTTGCGCGCGAGTTAGGTGTTGAGCCTTCTGAAGTTCGCGAGATGGAATCACGCTTAGCGGCGGTGGATTCAACCTTTGATATGCCAACTGATGAAGACGACAGCTCAAACGCTTACACAGCGCCGATGCTATACCTAGAAGACAAATCGTCTGATGTGGCCGACAACATTGAAGCCGCCAACTGGGAAATGCATACCAACAATCGCTTGGGTCATGCATTAGCGAGTTTGGATGAGCGTAGTCAGCGCATCGTGCGTTCTCGTTGGTTAGATGATGAGAAAGCAACATTGCAAGACTTAGCTGATGAGTTCGGTGTTTCTGCCGAGCGTATTCGCCAGCTAGAAAAAAATGCAATGAAGAAACTAAAATTGGCTGTGGGTGAATTTTAATTTCCACTGCTAATTGAAAGTAAGATTTTCATAGAAAGCCGAGATCATGTGATCTCGGCTTTTTTATTGTCGATCGAAAATCGATAGCGTTTGCGATCCGGATTTTATGTGCTACCTGTGTATAACTCTGTGAAGTAATTATTTATCAACTGTTCGAAACCCGGACAAAATAAGGGATTCAAGCACTTTTCCATCTGGGGATAGTTATAGATATACACACAGTTAGATCAGGATCATCACTACATATTGTGGATCAAAAGATCCAAATACACTTTATCAACGCAATTCACAGCTTTATCCACAAATGGTTGGAATGTGTACACTTTTGAAAAGCCTGATTATCCATGTGTCTAAGTTTGCCGTTGGATAGGTTACAATAGCGGCAGTATACCCAAGCAGCTTCAAATATGGATTTTATGCTGTACCACGGGTGCTGATTAGTACGTTAGGTTCGAGGTTGCTTGGGTATATTAATAAGACAATGAGAAAGTAAATGGATCAGTTTAAGCATATCGATGTACAAGGTGCGCAAGCGCTGCTCGAGCAGGGTGATGCGAAGCTTGTAGATATCCGTGACCCTCAATCGTTTGCCGTTGCACATGCGGAGTCCGCGTATCACTTAACTAACGATACGATCGTTGCGTTTATGGATGAAGTGGAGTTCGAACAACCTATTCTAGTGATGTGTTACCACGGTATTAGTAGCCAAGGTGCGGCGCAATATTTGGTTAACCAAGGCTTTGAACAGGTGTACAGTGTAGATGGTGGCTTTGAAGCCTGGCATCGAGCAGAACTACCGATAGTGAGAAGTTAATGAAGAGATTGGTAACGTTAAATAATCCACGTATGGCGCAAGCCTTTATTGATTATATGGCCTCTCGCCAAATTGACATCGAAATGATGCCAGAAGGGGATGGGCAATTTGCGCTGTGGCTGACTGATAGCCAGCATGAAATAGAAGCGGAAGCCGAACTTAAGCTGTTCCTTGCTAACCCGTCTGATTCAAAATACAGCGCCGCCTCGTGGGACGTTGCCGATACTCGTAAGAGCACATTTCATTATTCCAGCCCGAGTATCATGAGCATGGTCAAAGCGAAAGCTGGCCCCATGACTTTACTGATCATGACAGTCTGTATCATCATCTACTTGTTACAAATGTTTGGCTTTGGCAATGGCGTGTTTAAGTTGTTGCACTTCCCGGCTTTTGAGGGGCAACAATGGCAAGTGTGGCGATGGCTAAGTCATGCGTTACTGCACTTTTCAGTAACTCACATCGTGTTTAACTTACTATGGTGGTGGCAGTTGGGTGGCGACATCGAACGTCGTCTCGGTTCCGGTAAGCTATTGCAACTCTTTGTGGTGTCGGCAGCGCTTTCAGGGGCTGGCCAGTTCTATGTTGAAGGGGCTAACTTCGGCGGCTTGTCTGGCGTGGTCTATGCACTGCTTGGTTATTTGTGGATATTGGGTTACCGCTTGCCACATTTAGGCCTTACGCTACCCAAGCCAATTATCGTCTTTATGTTGGTATGGTTAGTTCTTGGTTTTGTGCAGCCATTTATGGCGATTGCAAACACCGCTCACTTAGTTGGGCTACTGTCGGGGATGGCGATTGCGCTGTTTGATTCAGGCAAGATGAAATACCAACAGCAAGCCTAAAGCAGATGAAATGAAAAGACCGCTTAAGAGCGGTCTTTTTTTATGTTCAAAACGGATTTGGGTTTATTGATAAAGGTATTTTGTAAACAACAAATCGGCAATGATGGTTTTACCTGTTTCAGGCAAAAGCGTTTCGTTGAGGGTCGTCACTAAGGTTTTGCGCAGATCTTCTCGGCCAGACAGGGACTTAATCGTATCTTCTGTTTGCTTACCCAGTAATTCAATCACTGCATCGCGAATCAAAGGTTGGTGATGCTCAACAACTGATAAATCTTGTTGACTCATTACCATGATGTCGATGCGCACTTGCACATAACCTAACTTTTTGCCTTTGGTATAAAAGTTAGTAGTGAGGTCAGGCTCTAGGGTAAAGTATGCCAACTTAGGTCCAGCTTCTTCCGTTTCAGCCCAACTTGGTGCGGCGAATAGTATGGTTAACGCAAAAATAATTTGGGCTATATAACGTTTGTACATATTTCTAACTTTTCTTTCTCTGGATCGCGATATTCGAATCGCTTCAGTCTTGATACAATGGGCCGTCTATAACAAATAACGGAACTTACGGTTACATACATTACTATGGACGGTAAGTTGTTGCTTTATTGTACGCATAAAGCCTCCAATTGAATACTAGTATGAATCAGCCAACATCACTCTATCTTGCTTCTTTATTGGAAGTAGAGTGGCAAAACCCCGAAGAATTCGAATTTCCAAATGAATTTGCCAAGCACTGGCTTGAAGAGCAAGGGTCTTTGTCACGTCGTTTAAAACAGCACTGCCAAGCGTTAACGGTAGAATTGCTACAAAATCAGATCGTCACTGCAGCGACATTAAAACAGGACGAAAGCCAGTTATTGTCCGAACAAGATTGCTTACTGAGAGAGGTAATTTTGTGCGGTGACAATAATAACTGGGTTATTGGGCGGACATTGATTCCTCGTTCAACCTTAGTTGATCAGCAGTATGATTTGGCTCAACAAGGGGATATCCCATTAGGACTAACTGTGTTTAGCGCAGATAACGTTGAGCGGGACTCTTTGCAAATGGGATGGGTAGCCGTACCAGAAGGACGTTTGTTAGCACGACGCTCAAGGTTGTGGATGAATCACAAACCGATGCTAGTCGCCGAGTTATTCTTATCTAATTCACCAGTTTACGCTAAGGAGACAGTGTAAATGTCCGCAGAAAAAGCCAAAGCATATTGGCAACTGATGCGCATGGATCGCCCGATTGGTTCACTGTTACTGATGTGGCCAACGATTTGGGCGCTAATTATCTCAGCCCAAGGGATGCCAAGTTGGGATGTATTCATCGTGTTTGTATTGGGTGTTTTCCTAATGCGTAGTGCGGGGTGCGTGATTAATGATTTTGCAGATCGCAAAGTCGACGGCCATGTAAAGCGTACTAAGCAACGTCCACTGCCATCAGGGAAAGTGACAGCAAAAGAAGCGATTGGATTATTTTTGGTTTTGGGTATCAGCTCGTTTTTGTTAGTGCTGACCATGAACCCGCTGACGATTCAGCTATCCTTCGCTGGCATTGTGTTGGCGTTCATCTATCCATTTATGAAGCGTTACACTCATATTCCACAGCTATTTTTAGGCTTGGCTTTTAGCTGGGCGATTCCAATGGCGTGGGCTGCACAAACTGGGGAATTACCATTGATTGTTTGGTTTTTGTTCCTCATTAACGCTTTGTGGACCATTGCGTACGACACTCAATATGCGATGGTAGACCGAGATGATGATCTAAAGATTGGCATTAAATCGACGGCAATTCTGTTTGGTCGTCATGACAAGCTTATTATTGGTGTGTTGCAACTTATTACACTCGCGATGTTGGTTTGGTTAGGGCAGTTCTACCAATTGGGACAAAGTTACTACTGGACCCTTTTGATTGCAGCGTCGTTGTTTGTTTATCAGCAGCACTTAATTCGTCACCGTGAGCGTGAGTTGTGCTTTAAGGCTTTCCTTAACAACAATTATGTTGGCATGGTGATAGCGATAGGGTTACTGGTCGCATTTTGGTAAGCGAAGAAATAGAAAAAGGCATCCGATTGGATGCCTTTTTTCTTATTGGAAGAAGGTAAAACGGTTACGACCGAAGTTGGTGAATACTCTCTTCGATCGTCAGTTTCACTTCTGGATAAAGCAGAGTGAACAGTAGCCGTGCAAATTGCTGCGTTTTCTTCGTGTCACAGTTACCATCGTTATCGAGGTATTTTTGCTGTTTGAGCGTATTGAACATCGCGGTAAACACACCTTTATCGAAGAATTCTGGCGCATTAATACCGTGCAAACGCCCTAGGCGCTGAGCAATATCTTGGCTCTTCTGCTCTAGGTCCGATTTACCGAGTTCAGGGTAAGCAACAAGCAAGTTCATCGCGATAGAGTAGCGTTGCAGCGTTTCAGTTATCGTTCGACCTAACAGAACCAAAGGCTGGTTGTTCGATTGATTGATCTCTAGCTTATCACCATCAAGACTAATCATTTTCTGATCGGCAAATTCATGCAGTGTTTTAACGACCAATTCATCTAACTCGTCTTCTTGGTAACTTAAGAACAGCTCTTTCTTCAAGAATGGGTAGATTTGCGCGACATTCGCTTGAATCTTGGCTACCGAAAGGTTGCGCTGACGAATGAGCATTTGGGCAATTAATGACGGCAGAGCGAACAAGTGAATGATGTTGTTGCGATAGTAAGTCATCAGGATCGATTGGCTACGGTCCAGCGAAATGATGTCACCCATGCTATCGGTTTCAATCACGAACTTATCAAGCGAAATTGCATGATCGACCAACTCCTCAGCACTTTCGGTAGGGATAGTGGAGGTGCTTGAGTACGGGTTATTTTTGAGTAGCTTTAAGTAACACTCGATCTGATTGATCAGCGAGTCACGAGAAAGTGCACGTTGACGAGAAGCAAGCAGTGCGGTTGCACACAAGGTCAACGCGTTTGCTGCCGCCGCATCATTGATGTGCGTCATCATCTTATTAGCAAGGTCGTTGACCACAGGATTCATCCATTGTGGTTTGTTACCACCCATGCTGTCGATGTCTTTCGTCCACTCAGGAGCATGCTCGTTCAAGTATTGGTTGAGCTGAATTGGCTCACCGAAGTTCACATAGCCCAAACCAAAGTTACGCAGTTTACGCAGAGTACGCAGTACAAGCCCTGCGTTTTCTTTCTCTTTGCGTTTGCCACGCAGCTCTTTCGCGTAAGTGCCTACTTCCATTACGTGCTCGTAACCGATGTAGACCGGCACTAGTGTTACTGGGCGGTTTAGACCACGTAGCATTGCTTGGATGGTCATAGCCAGCATACCCGTTTTCGCTTGCAGTAAGCGACCTGTACGTGAACGACCACCCTCACTGAAGTACTCGACTGAATAGCCTTTGGCAAACAGCTCAGCTAGATACTCACGGAAAATGGTTGAGTACAGTTTGTTGCCTTTAAAACTACGACGAATAAAGAACGCCCCACCACGACGGAAAAGAGGACCGGCCGGGAAGAAGTTCAAGTTAATGCCTGCCGCAATGTGCGGAGGCACCATGCCTTCATGGTATAAAACATAAGACAAAAGCAGGTAGTCCATGTGACTACGGTGACAAGGAACGTACACAATTTCGTGGCCGTCTTGCGCTAAACGACGCACAGTCGAGGCGTTATTGATGTGCAAACCTTGGTATAGTTTTGTCCATAACCAACTCAGGATGCGGTCGCCGTTTTTCACCAGACTATAGGAGAAGTCGGCAGCGATTTCATCCATGATGTCGTGGGCTTCTTTACGTGCCTTATCAATCGAGATGTTTTTGCTCTTGGCTTCGTCAGCAATCGCCAGTTCAATAGCTGGAGACTTTAGTAAACGAGCAAACAACACTTGGCGTTGTGGCAGGTTTGGGCCTGAAGCAGCCAGTTTCTGGCGTGAGAAGTGGATACGCGCCACGCGAGCCAGTTTGTGCGCAATTGCGCTGTCGGTACCGTGGGAGTCTGCCATATAACGCAGAGATACCACGGGACTAAAGCGAACTAAGCAGTCGCGTCCCGCCGCCATTACCGCTTTGGCTTTTTGCGGACCATTCATCGGTTGAAGGTAAGGCTTTTGGTTCTCTTCTTTACCTGGCTTACGACCCCAAAGCACGGTTGCAGGGATCATTTGAACATCCAACTCACTATCCAGCTTGTGCAGTTCCAGTAAGTCAGTGAACAGAGAAACAGAATCGGTTGGGACATCATTATCGTTGTTCATCACAGTTGGACGCGCAGCGATAAAGACGAAACGGTTCAGCGTTTTGCCATTGATTTCCAGCGGGCTGAGCGGGTCGGGTAGACCAAGGCTCATGGCTTGTTTTTGCAGTGTCAGCAAATCCACGTTCGAGCGGAACGGCAGGGCATATACAATCGGTTTAGTTAGGTCGATGTTCAGATCTTCAATCGGGTTCGACGGGATTGCGGTGCCCTTTACCAGTACCGATAAAGGTAGTTTTAGTAATGAACGTGAAAATGATTGTCCAGAAGACATAAAGTTCACAGCCTCAATAGGTATTCAAACAGGCCTAACCTTATTTCAGTTTCCGCTTTGCATGTCTTCTCTATAAAAAGAGATGAGTACGGCAATAGAAATAAGCCTAGGCGATAAAATTTAAGCGCTGCAAGGATACCAGAAACTGGTCAAACCTTTTAATTTTATTGGCTGTAAATTAGTCGAACCCCTAAGTTATTGCTTTGACTTGATTAACTGAAAAGTCGGTGTTTTAAACGAATAAAGAATGAACTTAATTGGTAAGCTGAAAGCTCCCCACAAATAAATTAAAAAACAACCAATTGGGTTTTCATTTGAGCATTTACTGGATATACTCACAGTTAACTGTATAAAAAGACAGGTGAGACATGAAGCCGTTAACGCCACGCCAACAACAAGTCTTCGATTTGATTAAAAGTAAAATCGACGACACCGGAATGCCACCAACTCGTGCAGAGATTGCGCGTGAGCTTGGCTTCCGCTCTGCGAATGCCGCAGAGGAACACCTAAAAGCGCTTGCTCGTAAGCAAGCAATTGAAATTATTCCAGGCGCTTCTCGTGGGATTCGTATCCTGCTTGAAGACGCAGCCAATGATGAGCAGGGTTTGCCATTGATTGGTCAAGTTGCAGCGGGTGAGCCAATTCTGGCTCAAGAGCACGTAGAGGCGCACTACCAAGTCGATCCTGCGATGTTCAAACCGCAAGCGGATTTCTTACTTCGTGTAAATGGCGAGAGTATGAAAGACATCGGGATTATGGATGGCGATTTGCTCGCGGTGCATAAAACCCAAGACGTGAGAGACGGTCAAGTTGTCGTTGCGCGTGTTGATGATGATGTGACTGTGAAGCGTTTGGAGCGCAAAGGTTCAACCATATTACTGCATGCTGAGAATGAAGAGTTTGCCCCAATTCAAGTGGACTTAACGTCTCAGCACCTTACGATTGAAGGTTTAGCCGTTGGTATTATTCGTAATACCGATTGGATGTAAGTGTATTTAAGCAGCCCAGTTGATCTGGGCTGTTTTGTCTTTTCTCTTTTTCTACTTCCTCCAAAAGCTTGCTCATCATCTTAACCTTGTTTTTTTTGACCAATTTATAAGCTTGATAATGTAATTGATATTTATTATCATCTTTATTAATGTCTATGTTTTCTCTCTGGCGCAGGAAATGCCCATGTCTCAGTCTAAACATCAAGTTCCTAACCATTTATTAAAGCCACTGTTATTGCGTAGCCGTGAAAGCATGGTCGACAATGGCTTGGTGTACGATCCGATAGCTGCTAAAGCGTGTTTGAGCTGTAAGATGGCGCCGGACTGTTTGAGTGGTGATATTGCGCAGAAGCAATTGCTGCACGTGACGCTGACTCAGCTTTGTGACCAGCAGGTTAGTCACTTCTTACAGCAGTATCCCGATGCTTGGATAATCAATGTCGGAGCGGGGCTGGATACCCGCTTTTATCGTTTGGATAATGGACGCTGCCATTGGATAGAGTTGGATGTGACGGAAAATTTGGTATGGCGTCAGCGCTTGTTCCACAAAAATGAACGCTATGAACATCGCTGTGGCAGTGTGGATGAAATGTCGTGGCTAGAGACGTTAGCCATTCCAGAGCAAGCACCAGTACTCATTTTATGTGAAATGGCACTGCTCGATTGCACAGAGCGCCAAGTCGCGAAATTTATTCAAACCTTGGGTCGACATTTTGTTTCTGCTGAACTGTGTATGGTGCTGGCAGGAGATTTAACGGAAACCAAGTGGGGGCAAAAGCTTGGCTCTGATCGTTATGCTCATGGCTTTGAAGCGCCTGCAGCACAGATATTGCAATGGTTACCATGGGCACAATGGGTGAAAGCTTTCTCGCCATTCGATAGATTCTGTTCTCGTTGGAAAGCTTGGCAGCGTTGGCTTAATAAGATTCCAATGTTGAAGCATCGCCTCACGCCAGTCCTCGTTCACATCAAGTGGTAATTGGCTAGTCGTTAAGCGCTCAGGTACACTCGTCGATCTTACTGATGAGGTGCCTGTGACAAATTCAATCTTCTCTCCTTTATCTAACCCAAAAGTTCATCGCCAAGTCTTAGCTTTAGCGATACCTATGGTGCTGTCGAATATTACTGTTCCATTGCTCGGTTTGGTCGATGCTGCGGTGATTGGTCATCTAGACCACGCTTGGTATTTGGGTGGTGTTGCGTTGGGCAGCACCATGATCAGCGTGACGTTTTGGCTGCTTGGTTTTTTGCGTATGTCGACTACTGGGTTGGCGGCGCAGTCCTATGGGGGTGAAGACCGAAAGCAACTTGCCTTGGTGTTTATGCAAGGCTCACTTATGGCGCTGCTGTTTGCGTTAGTCTTCCTTATTGCCCATACCCCGATAGCTGATTTGATCTTTGGCTGGAGTGACGCCAGCGCAGAGGTAAAACACTACGGCATGCAATATTTCTCTATCCGTGTGTGGAGTGCCCCCGCAGCACTAATGAATTTTGTGTTGTTGGGGTGGCTGCTCGGAACGCAAAATTCCAAAGCACCAATGTGGATGGTGATCATCACCAATGTCACCAACATCGCTCTCGATTTGTTATTTGTGATGGGCTTAGGTTGGAAAGTTGAAGGTGCTGCGCTTGCATCCGTGATTGCTGATTACTCAGGCATGGCGTTTGGTTTGGTCTGCGTGTGGAAGACATGGCAAGCACGTCAGTTGCCGTCACCCAAGCAATTACTTGCTGACACTCAGCATGGGTTAGGGCGCTTCGTGAAATTGAATCGCGATATTTTCTTGCGCTCTTTGTGTCTGCAAGCGGCTTTTAGCTTTATGACGTTCCAAGGTGCGAGCTTTGGTGATGAGGTTGTCGCTGCAAATGCGGTTCTGATGAGCTTCCTGATGATTATCTCGTATGGCATGGATGGCTTTGCTTACGCAATCGAGGCCATGGTCGGGAAGGCGATTGGTGCCAAAGATAGGCAACAATTGAGTGCATCGCTTGTCGGCACTTTCTTTTGGAGTTTGGTTATTTGCTTAGGACTGACCGCGCTCTTTGGTTTGGCGGGATCGCAGTTGATCGCCATGATCACTTCAATTGAGGTGGTACAACAGCAAGCAGCGGTGTATCTACCTTGGCTGGTGGTGATGCCACTTGCGTCGATGTGGTGCTTTCTATTGGATGGCATTTTTGTCGGTGCAACCAAAGGCAAAGACATGCGCAATAGTATGTTTGTCGCGACCAGCAGTTTCTTCGTTGTCTTTTACTTATTCGCCGAGTGGGAAAATCACGCGCTGTGGTTTGCAATGATGAGCTTTATGTTGATGCGGGGTATTGGTTTAGGGGTTATCTTTCTCTACCAATGGCACAAGGATACCTTCCTAACACAATGTTGATATAAAAACAGCAGGTCCAAGCCTGCTGTTTTTCTGTCTGCTATCAAGAAGCATAGATTAGAACAAGCGGTTCAAACCATTCAACGCAGCGACACGATACGCTTCGGCCATTGTTGGATAGTTGAAGGTGGTATTGACGAAATACTCGATGGTATTCGCTGAGCCTTTTTGCTCCATAATGGCTTGACCGATGTGGATAATTTCCGCAGCACGTTCGCCAAAGCAGTGAATCCCTAAAATTTCTTTGGTTTCACGATGGAACAATATCTTCAAGCTGCCGATGTCTTTCCCTGCGATCTGTGCACGAGCTAGATGCTTGAACGAAGAGCGTCCTACTTCATACGGTACTTTCGCAGCTGTTAGCTCTTGCTCGGTTTTACCCACAGAGCTAATCTCTGGGATGGTGTAGATACCCGTTGGAATATCATCAATCAGGTAGTTTTCTGCCTGACCTTTCGTAATGGCTTGTGCGACAAATCGCCCTTGGTCATAAGCGGCGCTTGCAAGGCTAGGGTAACCGATGACATCGCCTACAGCGTAAATGTGTTCGATATCGGTTTGGTAGTTACGGTTTACTTTTAGTTGTCCGCGAGAGTCCGCTTCCAGACCCACTGCACCCAAATTCAACTTATCGGTGTTACCTGTTCGACCATTCGCATACAACAAGCAGTCTGCCTTCATCTTCTTGCCAGATTGTAGGTGAATAATCACGCCATCTTCTGTGCCTTCGATTTTTTCATAGGTCTCATCATTACGAATTACTACACCGCTGTTCCAGAAGTGGTAAGACAGCGCATCTGACACTTCGTTATCCAAAAACTCCAACAAGCGGTCGCGGGTATTGATAAGGTCGGTTTTCACTCCAAGGCCGCGGAAGATAGAAGCGTATTCACAACCGATAACGCCCGCACCGTAAATGATGATATGGCGAGGGTCGTGTTTCAGGCTCAAAATGGAATCACTGTCGTAGATGCGCTCATGCAAGAAATCTACGTCGTTAGGCTGATACGGGCGAGAACCCGTCGCGATGACAAACTTATCCGCAGAATAGATTTCTTCTGTACCGTCGCTTTGCATCACTGCAATTGAGTAGTTATCGATAAATCGCGCGGTTCCGAACAAAAGTGTGCATGAGTTACGGTCATAAAAGCCCTGACGAAGTCGAGTTTGCTTATCAATGACCGATTTAGCATGACCTAAAATGTCAGAAAATGTTGCATGAACGCTGGTGTTGTTTCGACAAAATAGCGGGTTGCTATTAAATTCGATGATGCGGCTAACGGCATGACGCAGTGCTTTTGATGGAATGGTACCCCAGTGAGTACAACCGCCGCCGACACTGCTTTCTTTCTCGACAATGGCAACATTCAGTCCCGCTTTGGTTAATCCCATTGCAGCCCCTTCTCCGCCAGGGCCACTACCGATTACGATCACGTCATAGTGATTAACATGCGCCATGATGCCTTCCTTGTTATATTTGCTTAACATTGCTTTAGCGCGATTTTAACTCATTTACTCTATTGGTACACGTAATGCCTGTTAGAGAGTGGAAGTGATCACGCAGAATCGACCAAAAGGGTGATTTGGTATGTTGTATGTCTATAAATTGCATCGAGAACATTGCAATTAGATGCATGCCAATAGTAACGTTCTCGGCGCTCAGAGCGAGCGAAGCAACATATCTTTCTCCGTAGGAGCAAATTGCGTTATATTGAGGCTCTTGTACCCTACAGAAAAAGAGCAAGTTAAGAATGAAATCGATGGGAATCCGCGCACAGCAAAAAGAGAAGACACGTCGATCATTGATCGATGCGGCATTTAGTCAGTTAAGTGCGGATCGCAGCTTTTCCAGCCTTAGCTTGCGAGAAGTCGCCCGAGAGGCAGGGATTGCACCGACTTCTTTTTACCGCCACTTCAAAGATATGGATGAGCTAGGCTTAACCATGGTCGATGAAGGCGGTTTGCTACTACGTCAACTGATGCGTCAGGCGCGTCAACGTATTGTGAAAGAAGGTAGCGTAATTCGTACCTCGGTCGAAACCTTTATGGAATTCATTGAAAGTAGTCCGAACGTTTTTCGTTTGTTGTTGCGTGAGCGCTCCGGCACTTCTGCTGAATTTCGTACCGCTGTTGCTCGAGAAATCCAGCATTTTGCGGCAGAATTAACCGAGTATTTAATGAGCACCGGCGTGACCAGAGAAGAGGCGTATACTCAAGCAGAAGCGTCTGTGACTTTGGTTTTCAGTTCGGGGGCTGAAGCTTTAGATTTAGATCGACGTGAGCGCGATGAACTCGCCGAGCGATTGATCATGCAATTGCGAATGATAGCCAAAGGGGCCTATTGGTATCGCAAAGAACGTGAACGTAACCGATTAAAAGGCGGGATAGAATAATGTCGAATGGAAATAAATCTGAAAAGAAAACGCTGATTTTGGCACTGGTTGCAGGTATGTGTGGTGATGCTTTGTTGTCATGGTTGACCATGAGTGAAGTATCGTTTTCAATCTTCCCATTGATTGCACTCGTACTGGCTGTACAAGCTCTTTACCAAGAGTACCTAAATAATCCGGTATCAGAAGATATCCCATTAGTTGGCTTGGCGTGTTTCTTCGTAGGTGCGTTTGGTCACTCTGCGTTTATTAAAGCGCAATACCCAGAAGCAGGCTCAAACTTCTTTGCGATCATGGTTTCAATGATTTTACTCGCATGGATTGGTAAGAAGCTAGGTTTTGTCAGCAAGAAGACTTCTGCGGAATAAGCAAAACGAATCAAATTAAAAAAAGCGAGCCATTGAGCTCGCTTTTTTT
This sequence comes from Vibrio sp. Vb1018, assembly GCF_033338775.1. Lineage (NCBI taxonomy): Bacteria > Pseudomonadati > Pseudomonadota > Gammaproteobacteria > Vibrionales > Vibrionaceae > Vibrio > Vibrio sp. Vb1018. The sequence continues at coordinate 5,947 of NZ_JAWOTI010000030.1, read as the reverse complement.
GTATTTGACGCGGTGGGTTACGCTTTGCGTTCCAATAGCACGCCCGCTTCCATGTGGTGGGTATAAGGGAATTGGTCAAACAGAGCAAAACGCGTTACGTTGTGTGTTTCGCATAGAGTGTCCAAGTTCTCTTTTAGAGTCTCAGGGTTACAAGAGATGTACATGATGCGCTCGTAACCTTGCACCATTTTACAAGTATCGACATCCATCCCAGCACGTGGTGGGTCGACAAAAATCGTATTGCAGTTGTAGCTCTTCAGATCTACACCTGCATCTTGTAGACGACGGAATTCACGCTTACCTTCGATCGCTTGAGTAAATTCCTCTGCTGATAGACGTAGGATTTGTACGTTATCAATCTTATTGGCAGCGATGTTGTACTGTGCAGATACCACAGATGGCTTCGCTAGCTCAGTTGCCAGTACGCGGTCGAAATTCTGTGCCAACGCCAGCGAGAAGTTACCGTTACCACAGTAAAGTTCTAGTAGGTCACCAGTGCTTTCTTGGGTACAGTCGACCGCCCATTCCAGCATCTTCTCTGCGACTTTGCCGTTCGGCTGAGTGAAGCTGTTCTCTACTTGTTGGTAGATGTAGCTTTGACCATTTACATCGAGCTTCTCGATCACGTAGTCGCGGTCTAGGACAATCTTCATCTTACGAGCACGACCAATGATGTTTAGATTGAAGCCTTCATCATTTAAACGCTGTTTAAGGGCTTTCGCGTTTTCAATCCACTCTTCATCAAGTTGGCGATGGTAAAGGAGTGAAACCAGAATCTCACCACTTAGCGTCGATAGGAAATCCACTTGGAACAGTTTACGACGTAGTGAGTCGTTGTCTTTCATCGCTTCAACCAATAGCGGCATCAAATCGTTGATCAGACGGCTGGCTGCTGGGAATTGGTCTACGCGGTATTTCTCACGAGTCTCTTGGTTGAACATGATGTAGTACAGGTCTTCACCTTCATGCCAAACACGGAACTCAGCACGCATACGGTAATGCTGCTCTGGTGATTCAAACACTTCCAGTTCTGGCACGTTGTATGGCGCGAACATATCAGTGAGACGTTCGACTTTTTCAGCCAGTTGTTCTTGGTAGCGTTGTGGGTTTACATCAAGAGTAGCCATGATCTTACCTTTTATGGTGCATTCAATTTAAGAGCGCAGATTTTATTCAATCTCAATAGGATGTCCAGTTTTGTACTGGAATTGATTTAAAGATAGTGCGTACAGGCAGAGTAGAAAGCAAAATCAATCAAAACGTTACAACTTCTAAGGGCAATATTGGCTGGACAAATAATCAATAGCTGAATAATATTTGCCTCAAGTTGGTGCTATCTAGCAATCTAGATGGCTGAAATGGGAATCTGGTGTGAATCCAGAACTGACGCGCAGCGGTAAAAGAGAACGAACGCTCATCAGACACTGCATTAGTTTATGTGGGAAGTCGAGCAAGTAGGCGGTACACCCGTGCTCTTGAGTCCGAATACCTGCCAACAACTGAGCCACAGCACTGGACTGTCATGATGACAGGGCTCGGAAGGAATTACGCGATTTAGGACAATACAATGAGAAAATCCGCACTGGCGATCACTTTGGCATCGCTGCTTTCACCTGTCTCTTATCTACAGGCCCAAGAAACCTCCACTGACGAAACCATCGTTGTTACTGCAAACCGTTTTGAGCAAGCCGAAAGCCGTACGTTGGCAGATGTCGAAGTAGTTACTCGACAAGACATCGATCGCATTCAAGCGAAAACCCTACCAGATGTATTGCGTCGCCTTACCGGAATTCAAGTTTCACAAAATGGTGGTCGTGGTCAGTTAGCGTCTTTATTTGTTCGTGGAACCAGTTCCGACCAAGTTTTAGTACTGGTTGATGGCGTACGTTTTGCACGAGCAGCGAAGGGCGCTGTGGACTTTAACCAAATCCCACTTACTTACGTTCAACGTATTGAGTACGTGCGTGGTGCGCGTGCGTCACTTTACGGCTCAGAAGCGATTGGTGGCGTGATCAATATCATCACCATTGCGCGTGCTGACGAAGAAGGAACGAAGTTAAGTGCGGGTTTAGGCAGCTTAGATTACCAGGAATTGAGTGTGGCATCTGGTATTAAAGTCACAGAGAGCGGCCAGCTAAATATCGCGCTTGGTAGTGAAAGTGATGATGGTTATAACGTTCGTCCTGTACTGGGAGTTAATGACGGCGATCGCCATGGCTTTGATACAAAGAATGGTCTGCTAGGTTACGTGCACAACTTCAATGACCAGTGGTCTGCATTTGGTAACCTACGTGCTTACGAAAATGTTTATCAATATGACAGCAGCTACGGCAGTCGCGGTTACTACGAAGCAGAAAAAGACGATCTTTCTGTCACTCTGGGCGGTAAGTATCAGTCTGATAATGTGATGTCAGAACTGCAAGTAACGGCACAGAAACAGAAGTCTTGGAACTATGAGCAAGCAAAAGGCAAACACTCAGGTACTGAAGATGAACTTGAGCAGCAAAATGTCCAGTGGACCAACAGTTACTTGCTAAACAACAATACGACGTTGGCTGGTGGTATTGATTGGCGCAACGAGTCTTATAAAGACAAGAGTGCGAATAAAACGTTTGATCGGACTAATGGCGCTCTGTTTGGTATGGCAACCACTAGTATTGATAAAGCAATGCTCGAGGGCAGTGCTCGCCTTGATGATAACGAAGAATACGGTAGTGAGTTCACTTACAGTTTAGCGGCTGGTTACCAGTTTGTACCAGAGTTTGGGGTTAAAGCCTCTTTTGGTACTGCGTTTAAGGCTCCAAACCTATATCAACAGTATGACCCAACATACGGTGAGAAAGATCTGAAGCCGGAAGAGTCAGATGCTTGGGAGCTAGCATTCAGCGGTGATGTCCAAGGCGTTTTTTGGTCCGTAACGGGTTATGACTATAAAATCACGAATCTTATCGATTACCATCCAACCACATACAAATATTTGAATGTCGATGGTGAAACACATATCCAAGGTGTGGAGCTTGTTGCTGAGTTTGATACAGGGATTGTGCAGCACCAGTTGAGTGCAGATTACAAAGATGCTGAAGACGATAAAGGGCATCAGTTGCAGCGCCGCGCTAAAGAAATGTATAAGTGGAATGCTTTAGTGAGCTTCGATAAAGTGGATTGGTCGGTTAGCTATCAGTACGTCGGTAAGCGTTCAGATGTGGATTACAGCACTTGGCCTTCACAAGATATTACGCTTTCTTCTTACTCGTTGGTTGATACGGCGGTGACTTACTATCCGAATGAGTCGACCTCTATTAGCGCTCGTATCGATAATCTACTTGATGAAGAGTATGAGATGGCAAAAGGTTACCCCGCTGCAGAGCGAGCGTACTATATCAACGTTGGCTACGAATTCTAATCGTGAATGAGCACAAACCGCCTTCGGGCGGTTTTTAATATTTTGTGGTGGAAAATCGAATGAAGAAACCCAAGCGAGTGGTGATCAGTTGGTCCAGTGGTAAAGATTCGACATTAACGCTTGAGCGCCTTAACGAGAATCCAAATTATCAAGTTGTCGGTTTGTACACGACTTACGTAGGGAAAGAAGTCCCTTTCCAAGCAACTCCGCTTGAAGTCGTACAAATGCAAGCAGACTTACTTGCGCTTCCGCTCATTACTATCGAGCTACCTGAAATCTTTCCAAGTAACGACATTTATCAATCGACCATCGTTAATGCATTACAAAGTAGTGGTCTGAACATAGAAGCTGTCGCATTTGGTGATATGTTTTGTAATGGCATTGCCGATTACCGACGCAGCTATATTGAACCTGTTGGCTGGGAATGCGTCTTTCCTCTATTAGGGGAGAGCAGCGAAAAACTAGCGATGGAAATCATAGAGCGTGGTATTCAAACGATGTTAATCACCATCGACGGAAGAGTTCTCCCTCCAGAATGGTGTGGTCGCTGGTATGACAAAGCCCTAATAGAGTCATTACCAAGTCAAATTGATCCCTGTGGGGAAAATGGTGAATTTCACACATTGGTCACGTCTTCGCCATCTTTTCAAGGACATATCGAGTTGACGAAGCGAGATGTAGAATCTGGAGATAGATTCAGCCGTCAAAGATACCATGCTAAAGCATTGCCAAAACAAATCTACGCAGTATGATCGCAACGTTTCTGTTCTTTAGGTAAGGCTCGTGCGAGTAGCAAGTAAGAAAAAAGTCCTAGTTTTTGACTCCGGTGTTGGTGGCCTTTCTGTATTCCAAGAGATACATCGCCTATTGCCCCAGCTAGACTACTTATACTTATTCGATAATCAGGCTTACCCTTATGGTGAACTCGATCAGGCTGTACTCATTTCACGAGTTAACCAACTGGTCTCTTCATTAGTCGAAGAACACCAAGTCGACATTGTTGTCATTGCTTGCAACACGGCGAGCACCATAGTGCTTCCTTCCTTACGCGAAAATTTATCGATTCCCGTTGTTGGTGTTGTCCCTGCGATTAAACCCGCATCGCTTTTAGCATCAAAAGGAGTAGGGCTGATCGCCACTCCGGCGACAGTAACACGCCAATATACTCACGAGTTAATACGGGACTTTGCGCAAGGTAAACCAGTTGAGCTGGTGGGATCAACTCGCTTGGTAGATATGGCCGAAGAGAAATTGCGGGGCAACAGCGTTTCTCTCGACGAACTGACAAATATCCTGCTTCCCCTTCGCGATAAAGTCGATGTTGCGGTGCTCGGTTGTACTCACTTCCCTTTAATCAAAGAGGAGATTCATCAAGCTTTGGGTGGGGACGTTACTTTAATTGATTCAGGCGCAGCGATTGCACGTCGAGTAAAAGCATTGCTATTAAGTGATGAAATTGAGGATACAGAAGAGGGAAGTAAGTCGATTTATGCCAGTGCAACTCCTTGGCAGGAAGATGCACTGAACATTTGTTTAAAGAAGCTAGGTTTTAATCCTGTTCAGGTTTACCACCATCCGGATGTTTAGGATCGTTCGCAATTCTCACTTTTAGCGTTCTCTCCATATATTCCTTTTCATTAAGTTTAGCGATAGCTGGCTTGGCATCTGCCGCAGCCATCACTACAAAACCAAACCCTCTTCTTTTTCCAGTACGCTTATCTTTCATTAAGCGTACCGCATAGACCTGTCCATATTCAGCAAACAAATCGCGAACATGACTCTCATTGGCCTTATAAGGAAGGTTGCCGACATACAGCGTTTTAGTTGAAGGATCAGGATCCGAAGATTGAAGAACAGGTGTTTTGCTAGAAAATGAAAAAAGAAAAGCAGTAGCGATAACACCAATGAGGAAGCTCAAGGCTGGTGGGATGATGAATTGAGAGAAGATGATTCCCCCAACGATGGCCAGCCCAACACATAAAATCAGATTTTTTTTAGACGTCATTTTAATTACTACACATAGTGATAAAGAGATCGATTGTCCATTAACAGAATAGACACATGAATCTTACGTATATGGTTGGTGTTTTTCCAACCAATTGCTGTGATATGTCTCAAATGTGACGAAGAAATATGCAAATATCGCACTTTTGGATAATTTGTGACCGGTTGGTTTTTTATTTGCAAAAAACGCTTGTACTAATTTCTCAACCCCCTATACTGCGCATCCACCGACACGGAGTGAGACGAAAGTCACACAGCAAGTCGAGAAGAGAGAAAAAAGAATTTGAAAAAAATGCTTGACTCTCTCACGGTGTGAAGTAAGATACGCCCCCCTAACGACGAGCAACTAAGTTGCTGAAAATGTTAGAAAAGCTCTTTAAAAATAAGAACCTATCAATCTGTGTGGGCACTCGTTGATGATAATCCAATTAGATACCTCGGTATCAAATTAGGTTTCAATGAAACGAAGTGACCATTGAATCTTCGGATTCAGCACAGTCAATTCAAACATTACTTATGTAATGTTCAGTATTCATTGAG
>NZ_JAWOTI010000029.1:0-54857 GCF_033338775.1 Vibrio sp. Vb1018 | reverse complement strand
GCGGGGTGGAGCAGCTTGGTAGCTCGTCGGGCTCATAACCCGAAGGTCGTCGGTTCAAATCCGGCCCCCGCAACCAAATACAAGACGATAGATTGAGTACTTATTTAGTATACAATTGTTAAGTCGTCTACGGATGCGCCGCTTGATTCAACGCCTGCTTCTCGCAACCAATCACATCGCTCTTTTCATAATGCTGCGAAGCATGAATCCCCAAAAGCTAAACTTTTATCCGCATCATATGATGTCGGACGATTTCGTTTGTGTTTAAAACACGATATGAATCGGCTGACGTACAAGTATGATGAGGCTTCGCGTGTTTTATCTACTTTAATTAACAGAGTTATCCACATACGTCGTTCTGTGGATAAGTTGGTTGATAAAGTGTTTTTAGCTTGACTTTTTATGATGGGGAAGAAAGATCTTTTCTCTAAAATGAAGTTGAAACAACAAAGAAATACCAATTAAATCTTTGTTATATAAAGAAAAAATAAGTTTTTTGTCGGATCGAGTACGTTAAAATACGATCATTAACTGGTATTTTTTTGATCCTAGTCATTTCTCCGAGCTGTGTTTAACTTTTTTCTGCTAGCTTGTTTTTCTTGAATCTCAAATTTTTTTCCACATTACAAAATTGAGAACAAGGTCATGAATTGAACATGCAAAAGTACTTTCAATCTCTTGCATATAGACTACGCTCTATGCGTCTCTCGGCAGTCCCTTCTCGACTATCCTTATTAAGCGTTGCTTTTTCGTCTCTATAGATGAATTACTCTCAGTGGGGAGTTGATTCAGTTGCTCTGTCAAAGCCCATTTAATGTGCTCATCAAGTAATTTATTTTCACCTTGCCGACTTTCCAGCGCATCTATGATTCGCTGACTATATTCTGCATTACCAAGTGCGACAGCGATGTTACGTAGCCACTGTATATGACCAATACGACGGATAGCGGAGCCTTCCATATTTTTTAGAAAAGTCGCTTCATCCCAGTTAAACATGTCGACGAGGTCAGGGTTTTTGAAACTGTCACGACGGTGGAAATCATCTTGCTCCGTTATGTCGGCGTAGCGGTTCCATGGGCAAACCAATTGACAGTCGTCACAACCATAAATGCGGTTACCCATTGGCTTTCGAAACTCTTCAGGAATCACGCCATCGAACTCGATGGTGAGATAAGAGATACAACGCCGGGCATCGACAACTTTGTCTTCAACGATGGCTTGTGTTGGGCATGATGTAATGCATGCTTTGCATTTACCGCACTGATCAACGCTTGGCTCATCTACGGGTAGTGGTAAGTCGATAAGTAGTTCACCTAAAAAGAACCACGATCCACAGTCTTGATCTAAAATCAGGGAATGTTTCCCGGTCCAACCTAAGCCCGCTTTTTGGGCGAGAGGTCGCTCTAATATTGGTGCGGAATCAACGAAAGGTCGGTAACCATATTGACCAACCTCTTGTTCAATAAGTTTGCCGAGCTTATTTAGCTGCTTTCTGACGAGCTTGTGATAATCGCGCCCTAGTGCGTAGCGGCTAATATAGGCATGACTTTTATTCGCGAGGTTCGAAGCGAATTGAGCCTCTGGTGGCAGATAGTCCATCCGGACGCTGATAACACGAACGGTTCCCGGGAGTAGCTCATGGGGTCTAGCACGCATCATACCGTGACGAGCCATCCAATCCATTGAGCCGTGATAGCCTGCATCAAGCCATTTTTGTAGTGCTGCTTCATGTTCACTCAGATCAACGTCGCAGATCCCAACTTTTTGGAAGCCGAGTTCTTTTCCCCAAACTTTGATTTGTTGTGCGAGTTGTTCGTAGTTCATGTTAACCACCGGAATAAAGGGGGGCGGATCTTAACGGATCTCTGGCTTTGGTGCTACCCAGTTAGGTACGTTTTTGATGTTGTGAATACTGCTTATTGAAGTCATTTGCATATATTCTAAATCTAGGTCGATACTAAGATGATTAAGATACCGTTTATTGGATACTTTTTTCGCACATATGACATTTGAAAGCTTGTCTCTCAAAACCAACACGGTTTACTATTCCTGTTCTTTTGATTTTTATATAGTCAACGATCATTAGTTAGAGAAGCATCAATGAGCACGAAACAATTCAATTTAAAAGATGAGCATGAAACGGTTGCACTAGGCACCGCTTTGGCTCAGCTTTGTTCCCAGCAAACCACAATTTATCTGCATGGTGATTTGGGTGCAGGTAAAACAACCTTTAGTCGTGGTTTTGTCCGTGCTCTTGGTCATCAAGGTAACGTGAAAAGTCCAACTTATACTCTAGTCGAACCGTACCAGTTGGATCAGTGGCAAGTATATCACTTCGACCTTTATCGTCTTGCGGATCCTGAAGAGCTTGAGTTTATGGGTATTCGAGACTATTTCACAGACGATGCGATTTGCTTGGTTGAATGGCCTGAAAAAGGGCATGGCTTACTGCCACAACCGGATCTTGATGTAAACATTCGCTACCAAGGTGAGCAACGTGTAGCCGAACTAACAGCTAATAATGATTATGGTGTGCAGTTACTCAGTCGATTGGAGCTATGTTGAGTTTTTCAAATTTTAGAGTAGTGGCGACGTTTGTCGCCACTTTTCTCCTTCTCATCCCCAATTTAGCATTTGCTAACGTCGTTAAGAGTTTTCGAGTTTGGCCTTCACCTGATGAAACACGTGTTGTCATCGATTTAGGCTCGGAAGCTGACTATTCCTATTTCTCTTTATCAGGGCCGGATCGCCTTGTCGTGGATTTAAAAAGCACGACGATGCAGGCCAAACTGCCTGTTACTGTTACGGATAGCCCTGTTTTAAAACTGGTACGAAAAAGCTCGCCTCCAGAGAAGGGCACTTATCGTTTGGTGTTTGAACTAAAAAAGAGCGTTCAAGCGGAATTATTTAAATTAAGCCCAACACCAGGTGGGCAGTATGGTCACCGCTTGGTGATTGATTTACCGCACGGTAAGAAGGCATCGACCTCTAAACCGAGTAAGCCAGCGGCGGCCAGCAAAGACATGAGTTCAGTTCAACGAGCTCAAGAAGTGTTAATTGTTATCGACCCTGGTCACGGTGGGGAAGACCCTGGCTCTATTGGCCCTTCACGTCGTAAGTACGAGAAAGATGCGGTATTGAGTATCTCAAGAAAAATTGCTGCTCAGCTCGATGCGACTCCTGGTATTAAAACGCGCATGACTCGTACGGGAGATTATTTTGTAAACTTAAACCGTCGTGTCGCGATTGCTCGTGAAAATGATGCGCACTTGCTGATCTCCATTCACGCAGATGCGTTTACTTCACCGAAGCCTCGCGGTGGATCGGTCTTCGTACTAAATACTCGTCGTGCAAATACCGAAATTGCTCGTTGGGTCGAGAACCATGAGAAACAGTCTGAGTTATTGGGCGGCTCGGGTAATGCGTTCTTCACGAAGACAAAAGATCGTAACGTGAACCAAACTTTGTTGGACTTGCAGTTTAGTCATTCACAAAAAGAAGGTTATAAGCTGGCAACAGAAATCCTAGGTGAGATGGGACGTGTTGCGCACCTGCATAACACCAAACCGATCAACACCAGCCTTGCGGTTTTACGCTCTCCACAGATTCCGTCTGTGCTAGTGGAAACGGGCTTTATTTCTAACCCAACAGAAGAGCGTTTACTGTTTCAACGAGCGCACCAAGATAAGTTAGCTCAGGCTATCACTAAGGCGGTCGTCAAGTACTTAAAAGATAACCCACCAGAGGGTACGGTGTTCTCGCCTTCAGCGAAGCCAATGGTACATATTGTAAAGCGTGGCGAGTCATTATCGGTGATCGCGAACAAATATGGGCTTAGCTCTAAAGCGCTGATGTCGGCAAACAACTTGAAGTCGACAGGCTTGGCAATTGGTCAGAAGCTCAACATTCCTTCTGCTGGTACGATTAAAGTGCCAAGTAAACCGATTACTGTTGAGACAGAAACCATTACGCACAAGGTTAAGTCTGGTGAGTTCTTAGGTAAGATTGCGAATCACTATAAAGTGAAGGTTTCAGATATCCGCCGAGAGAATAACTTGAAGTCAGATACCTTGTGGGTAGGGCAAAAGTTGAAGATAACGGTCGCGGTAAAAGATAAACCGATTCGTAAGCACAAGGTTTCTCGGGGTGAGTTCCTTGGCAAAATAGCGTCCAAATACGGCGTTAGCGTATCGAGCATTCGTAAAGCGAATAACTTACGCTCTGATCAGCTAGCGGTTGGGCAAGTCCTGATCATTCCAAACAAGTAGGTGAGCTTCTAACTCATTATGACGATTAAAATTTTGCCAGCCAGACTTGCAAACCAAATCGCCGCAGGGGAAGTGGTCGAAAGACCTGCTTCTGTGATTAAAGAACTGGTTGAAAATAGTCTTGATTCTGGCGCAACTCGAATCGATATCGATATCGAGAAAGGAGGCGCAAAGCTGATTCGTGTTCGTGATAACGGAAAAGGTATCGCGAAAGATGAACTTGGCTTAGCGCTCAGTCGTCATGCGACATCTAAGATACATACCTTAGATGATCTCGAAGCCATTATGAGTCTAGGTTTTCGCGGTGAAGCGTTAGCCAGTATTAGCTCAGTCTCGCGTTTGACGCTCACGTCGCGTCCTGCGGCACAAGAAGAAGCCTGGAGTGCCTACTCCGAAGGGCGTGATATGCAGGTGAAGCTTAAGCCAGCAGCGCACCCGATTGGCACGACTGTTGAGGTGTTGGACTTATTTTTTAATACTCCAGCGCGTCGCAAGTTTCTTCGTACGGAGAAAACCGAATTTGCTCATATTGATGAGTTATTGAAACGTATTGCGTTAAGCCGCTTTGATGTCACCATCAATGTGCGTCATAACGGCAAGATCATCCGTCAATATCGCGCGGCGAAAAATCAGCTTCAAACCGAAAAGCGTATTGCTGCTGTCTGCGGTAATGCGTTTGTGCGGCATATGCTCAGAATCGAGCTTGAGCATCAAGGGTTAAAGCTACATGGGTGGATTACCACGCCAGAGGGAGCAAGGCAGCAAAGCGATTTACAATATTGCTATGTGAATGGCCGAATGATGCGTGACAAATTAATCAATCACGCGATTCGTCAAAGCTATGAAATGAGCTTAAAGCCAGATCAGTTTGCTGCGTATGTGCTCTTTATTGAGCTAGATCCGCACCAAGTAGATGTGAATGTTCACCCTGCTAAGCATGAAGTGCGTTTCCACCAAGCTCGTTTGGTGCATGATTTCATCTATCAAGCTTTGACGGATGCACTTGCGCAAAGCGCCGTGATTGATAAACCACAGGTGAATGAATCGGCATTTCATCGCGTGGAACCGACTGAGTCCGAAGAGATTGAGCATTCGCCAGAGCCTGAAAAAGTACAAGAGCCAGCATCTTCACCAGTACCAGAGCGGGTTTATCAAGCGATAGAGAGTACACCGGCTTATCCTGGACGCAGTGATTATGAAGTGAAGCCTCGTAATAGCGGTCCTAGTGAAACCTCCGTGCGAGAGGCGCGCGTAGTGGAGTCATTCAAACGTAATGATTGGGTGGAATCCAAACCTGCACCAAAGCCAAGTCACAGTAAAGAGCGCCACGTAGAACCAGCGCCAACTAAACAAGAAGTACGCGCTTATCACGAGCTGTTGAAAACGCCAGAGTTTGAGGCTCAGGCAGTCACTCCAATAGCGCCCCAAACGATAACTTCGCACACATCAATGCCATCGATTACTGCATTGGGCAAAGCGCTGATGGTGGTCGATGAACAATTTGTTTTGATGAGCAGTGACAGTGGGGCGGCGTTAGTCTCGTTACCTAGAGCAGAATTTTATCGTGTAAAAGGCCAGCTCACTCCAAGCGATGGTGCACTCAAGGCACAACCTCTGCTTGTTCCTCTATCTATTAAGTTAGAGGCCGAATTAGTGAGACTGGCCCAAGATTATCAACAAGATTTGGCATTGCTTGGTATTCAATTGAAAGCGAGAAACGAGCACGCCTTAATGGTGATGGGCGTCCCAGCTCCGCTGCGTCAACAAAACTTACAAAATTTAGTACCAGATCTGTTATCTTACGCGCAATCTTGTGTGAACGAAGGTATAGCAGCGGCTCAGATGCTGTCTGAGTTGATAGATTGGCTCGCATTACAGGTCACGACAATGAAGAGTCACTATACTTTTTCTGAAGCCATTCAAATTATTGCGGAACTTGAACAGCTAAGACATGGTCAATTGCCATTAGAAGATACAAAATTCGTATCCGCTGTTGATTTCTCTGCCACGATAGCCAAATTAAAACCATGACAGATAAACTACCTTTGGCGCTATTTTTAATGGGGCCAACTGCATCAGGCAAAACTGAGCTGGCGATTCGTCTTCGTCAAAAATTTCCGGTTGAGATCATCAGTGTTGATTCTGCTTTGATCTACAAAGGGATGGATATCGGTACGGCGAAACCGGATGAAAAAGAGTTAAGTTTGGCGCCTCATCGCTTGATAGATATTTTGGATCCAAGTGAATCTTACTCTGTCGCCGACTTTCGTCGAGATGCATTGAAAGCGATGGATGATATTGTTGCAGAAGGAAAAATTCCACTTCTTGTGGGTGGAACAATGCTGTATTACAAGGCGTTACTTGAAGGTTTATCACCACTTCCTGCTGCAAATCCTGAAATTCGTCAGCAAATTGAACAAGAGGCATTGACTAAAGGTTGGTCAGTGTTGCACGATGAACTCAAAGAGGTTGATCCTGTGTCAGCCGCGAGAATCCATCCCAATGATCCCCAACGTTTATCTCGGGCATTGGAAGTTTTTCGCATTTCAGGTAAAACTTTGACTGAATTGACTCAAACGAAAGGTGAAAGCCTACCATACCGAGTCAAGCAGTTTGCAATAGCTCCCAAGGATAGGGCAGAACTTCACCGTCGGATTGAACTCCGTTTCGAGAAGATGATGGAAGCGGGCTTTGAAGAAGAAATGAAAGCGTTACATTCGCGAAAAGATCTTCACCCCGATCTTCCTTCCATACGATGCGTTGGCTACCGACAGATGTGGGAGTATTTAGATGGGGAGTGTACACGTGACGAAGCGGTATTTCGTGGCGTATGCGCGACTCGTCAATTGGCCAAGCGTCAAATCACCTGGTTACGCAGCTGGGATGATTTAACTTGGTTGGATAGCGAGAACATTGAACAGGCATTAGAAACGATGTCGGAAGCAATAGCATCTGATTGACATAGCTGTGTATAATGTGATCGTTTTTGCGTGAACGCACTCTCAAAGGATCTGTTGTTGGCGGTTTTTATACTATGCTGCTAATTACTTAGAGTGCATTTTTGATTCGTTTAGCTCAGATGCAAAAGCCGTATCTTTTGCATTGCACCACTAGCTAAATAATTACAACTACAAATTAAATAAGGAAAATAAAAATGGCTAAGGGGCAATCTCTACAAGACCCATTTCTAAACGCGCTACGTCGTGAGCGTATCCCGGTATCTATCTACCTTGTGAATGGTATTAAACTACAAGGTCAGATCGAATCATTCGATCAATTTGTGATCCTGCTGAAGAATACTGTTAACCAAATGGTGTACAAGCACGCGATCTCAACAGTTGTGCCGGCTCGTCCAGTGAGCCATCACAGCGGTGAACGTCCACAAGGTGAGCGTCCACAAGAGAAATCAGAAGATTAATTCTTCATCGAGTATTTTTAAAATAAGGAGTTGATTGCTTGTTTGACCGTTATGAATCCGGTGAGCGAGCCGTACTTGTTCATATCAACTTCACGCAAGAAGGTGAATGGGAAGATCTGGCTGAGTTCGAAATGCTAGTTTCTTCTGCTGGGGTAGAGGCGCTACAAGTAGTAACTGGTAGTCGTCAATCCCCACACCCGAAATACTATGTCGGAGAGGGTAAGGCCCAAGAGATTGCTACAGCGGTACAATCAACGGGTGCCGAAATTGTGATTTTTAATCACGCCCTCTCTCCTGCCCAAGAACGTAACCTCGAAGCACTGTGCCAATGTCGAGTTCTCGACCGCACTGGTCTTATTCTCGATATCTTTGCTCAACGAGCTCGAACACACGAAGGTAAGCTACAGGTAGAGCTGGCTCAACTTCGTCATATCTCTACTCGTTTGATTCGTGGTTGGACGCACCTTGAAAGGCAGAAAGGTGGTATCGGTTTACGTGGCCCGGGTGAAACCCAGCTGGAAACCGACCGTCGCTTATTGCGTGACAGAATCAAAGCCATCCTGCGACGCTTAGACAAAGTAGCGAAGCAGCGTGAACAAGGGCGCCGCGCCCGAAATCGAGCTGAAATCCCAACGGTTTCACTTGTGGGTTACACCAACGCGGGTAAGTCGACACTCTTCAACCGTATTACAGAAGCTGGCGTGTACGCGGCTGATCAATTATTTGCTACTTTGGACCCGACTTTACGTAAGATAGAGTTAGCAGATGTTGGTCCTGCCATCTTGGCAGACACGGTTGGTTTTATTCGACATTTGCCACACGACTTGGTTGCGGCCTTCAAGGCAACCTTGCAGGAAACGCAAGAAGCTGACATTTTGTTACATGTTGTTGATGCCAGTGATGAGCGTTTTCGTGAGAATATTCAAGCTGTTCATGAAGTACTAGAAGAGATCGACGCGCATGAAGTGCCGACTCTGGTTGTCATGAACAAAATCGACAATCTAGATTCGCAGAAACCACGTATAGAACGAGACGAGGAAGGCGTACCTCGCGCAGTTTGGGTTTCAGCAATGGATGGGTTGGGCATTGATGTCCTGTTTGAGGCTCTGACGGAACGTCTGGCGTCACAAATGGTCGAGCATCAGTTGCGAATTCCTCCACAGTATCAAGGACGATTCCGTAGTACCTTCTTCCAAATGAAGTGTATTCAACGTGAGGAATATGACCAGGATGGTAACTTGTTGATCGATATTCGAATGCAGCAAGTAGATTGGTCTAGACTTGAAAAAAGAGAAGGGGCAGTTTTGACTGGCTTTATAGTCACTTAAAGGACTGCTACAGTATAACGTCATATCAAATGATGGAGCTTTCTAATGGCGTGGAATGAGCCTGGAAATAACAACGGCAACAATGGCCGCGATAATGACCCTTGGGGTAATAATAATCGTGGTGGCCAGCGTCCTGGTGGCCGAGATCAAGGTCCGCCAGATTTAGATGAAGTGTTCAACAAACTGAGTCAAAAGCTGGGCGGCAAGTTTGGTAAAAAAGGCGGCGGTGGTTCTCCAATCGGCGGCGGTGGTGGTAGTGCAATTGGCTTTGGCGTGATTGCTCTGATTGCTGTTGCAGTTTGGTTCTTCGCTGGTTTTTACACCATCGGTGAAGCAGAGCGTGGTGTTGTACTGCGTTTAGGTAAATACGATCGTATCGTAGACCCAGGTCTTAACTGGCGTCCTCGCTTTATTGATGAGTACGAAGCGGTAAACGTACAAGCGATTCGTTCACTACGTGCATCTGGTCTAATGCTGACTAAAGATGAAAACGTTGTAACAGTTGCGATGGATGTTCAGTACCGAGTGACTGACCCATACAAATACTTGTACCGTGTAACCAATGCAGACGACAGCTTGCGTCAAGCAACGGATTCTGCACTACGTGCAGTAATTGGTGACTCATTGATGGATAGCATTCTAACCAGTGGTCGTCAGCAAATTCGTCAAACTACGCAAGAAACACTGAACCAAATCATTGATAGCTATGATATGGGTCTGGTACTTGTTGATGTGAACTTCCAGTCTGCTCGTCCACCAGAGCAAGTGAAAGATGCGTTTGATGATGCAATCGCAGCACGTGAGGATGAAGAGCGTTTCATTCGTGAAGCTGAAGCATACAAGAACGAAATCTTGCCTAAGGCAACGGGTCGTGCGGAGCGTTTGAAGAAAGAAGCACAAGGTTACAATGAGCGTGTCACTAACGAGGCTCTTGGTCAGGTAGCACAGTTCGAAAAACTACTACCAGAATACCAAGCAGCGCCTGGTGTAACGCGTGATCGTCTGTACATTGACGCAATGGAAGAGGTGTACTCAAGCACTTCGAAAGTGTTGATTGACTCGGAATCAAGCGGCAATCTTCTTTACCTTCCAATTGATAAGTTGGCGGGACAAGAGGGCAAAGCAGATACCAAACGTAAATCGAAGTCATCTTCAACCTATGATCAAATTCAACTTGAGTCTGATCGTACACAAGAAGACACTTCGAACTCGCAGTCTCGTTCAACAGGTTCACGTCAAGGGAGATACTAAGAATGCGTAAGTTAATGATCCCTGTACTGGTAATCGCACTGGCATTAATGTTGATGTCTTTGTTTGTGATTCCTGAAGGTGAGCGCGGTATCGTGGTTCGATTTGGTCGTGTCTTGAAAGACAACAACGACATCACTCGAATTTACGAGCCTGGTCTGCATTTCAAGATGCCTTTGTTTGACCGTGTGAAACAACTTGATGCACGTATCCAAACAATGGATGGTCGTGCTGACCGTTTCGTAACGTCCGAGAAAAAAGACGTTATCATTGATACCTACGTGAAGTGGCGTATTGAGGATTTTGGTCGCTACTACCTCGCGACTGGCGGTGGTAACTCGCTAACGGCAGAGGCACTACTTGAGCGTAAAGTGACGGACGTGCTTCGTTCTGAAATCGGTGCTCGTGAAATCAAACAGATCGTATCTGGTCCACGTAACGATGATGTGCTACCAGAAGACGCAAGTGCTGATGTTGTCGCAACTGAAGCGGCTCGTGAGGCGCTTGAGATTGATGGTGAACGCGACCTAATCATGTCTGAAGTATTGAAGGACACGCGTGAAAGCGCAATGAAAGACTTGGGTGTTCGTGTCGTTGATTTCCGAATGAAGAAAATCAACCTGCCTGATGAAATCAGTGAGTCTATCTACCGTCGTATGCGTGCGGAGCGTGAGTCCGTTGCTCGTAAGCACCGTTCTCAAGGTCGTGAAAAAGCGGAAGTTATTCGTGCTCAAGCAGAACTAGAAGTAGCAACTATTCTAGCTGAAGCTGATAAAACTGCGCGTGTGACACGAGGTGAAGCGGATGCTGAAGCTGCGAAGATTTATGCTGAAGCGTACAACAAAGACCCTGAGTTCTTTAGCTTCCTACGCTCGCTACGTGCGTATGAGAAGTCCTTCAGCTCTAAGAGCGATATTCTGGTGCTTGATCCGAAGAGTGAGTTCTTCCAATACATGAACCAGTCGAAGGGCAGCATGGAGAAATAATCTCCGCGTCTCATTGAAATAAAAGGCTCCTTAGGGAGCCTTTTTTGTATCTGATGCTAAGTGCTAGCTCATCATGATGGCGATGACGGCTCCAGCAACTACTAGGCAGCCACCGATGCGTCGTAGCTGATTGTTGGGTTGTTCACTTAATTGAGCCACCATATTCCGCCAACCGTTAGGAGCAATCAGTGGCCCAATGCCTTCCACGATCAAGACGAGCCCAATCGCCAACCATATGGATTCAGACATAGCGCTTTCCAGTCGAATAGAGAAAGCTAAATACTATCAGTGATATGCT
Organism: Vibrio sp. Vb1018; assembly: GCF_033338775.1. Classification (NCBI taxonomy): domain Bacteria; kingdom Pseudomonadati; phylum Pseudomonadota; class Gammaproteobacteria; order Vibrionales; family Vibrionaceae; genus Vibrio; species Vibrio sp. Vb1018. Next base: position 43,311 of record NZ_JAWOTI010000029.1, on the reverse strand, counting down.
GATTTCAAAATGAACAAAGCGGCAAGATGACATTCTGGTAGCAACTCTGTGAACAAAAAATGACTGCAAGAAGCGTGATTCGGTGCTAGAATCCATTTTTAACTAGCAATCAGACTTGGAAAGATGGGAAATAACGTAGTCGTTCTAGGCACCCAATGGGGTGACGAAGGTAAAGGTAAAATCGTAGACCTTTTAACTGAAGATGCAAAATACGTGGTACGCTACCAAGGCGGTCACAACGCAGGTCACACTCTCGTAATTGACGGTGAAAAAACCGTTCTTCACTTAATTCCATCAGGTATCCTTCGCGATAACGTAAAATGTGTTATCGGTAACGGTGTTGTACTATCACCTGAAGCTCTACTTAAAGAAATGAAGCCTCTTGAAGAGCGCGGTATTCCAGTACGCGAGCGTCTTTTCATTTCTGAAGCATGTCCGCTAATTCTTCCTTACCACGTTGCAATGGACCAAGCTCGCGAAATCGCTCGCGGTAAAAAAGCTATCGGTACTACTGGTCGTGGTATCGGTCCAGCATACGAAGATAAAGTTGCTCGTCGCGGTCTACGCGTTGGCGACCTATTCGATATGGCGACTTTCGCAGAGAAGCTAAAAGAAGTCATGGAGTTCCATAACTTCCAACTAGTTAACTTCTACAAAGCGGAGCCAGTAAGCTACGAAGAAGTACTTGAGCAAGCTAAAGGCTACGCTGAACTACTAACGTCAATGGTTATCGACGTAACTGACGAACTAGACGCAGCACGCAAGCGCGGCGACAAGATCATGTTCGAAGGCGCACAAGGTACACTACTTGATATCGACCACGGTACTTACCCGTACGTAACGTCTTCTAACACGACAGCTGGTGGTGTTGCTGCAGGTTCTGGTTTTGGTCCTCGTCACATCGGTTACATCTTGGGTATCGCGAAAGCGTACTGTACTCGCGTTGGTGCTGGTCCATTCCCGACTGAACTATACGACGGTTTAGATAAGCAAGATCCAATTGGTAAGCACTTAGGTGAAGTTGGCCACGAGTTCGGTGCGACAACTGGTCGTCTACGTCGTACAGGTTGGTTCGATGCTGTTGCTATGCGTCGTGCAATCCAAATCAACTCTGTATCTGGTTTCTGTCTAACTAAACTAGACGTACTAGATGGTCTAGAAGAGCTAAAAATCTGTACTGGTTACAAGATGGAAGATGGCTCTGTGCTAGAAGTTTCTCCGATGGCTGCTGAAGCATTCGAAAAAGCAACACCAATCTACGAAACAATGCCAGGTTGGTCTGAGAATACATTTGGTGCTAAGTCACTAGATGCTCTACCACAAGCCGCTCTTGACTACATCAAGCGTATTGAAGAGCTAACTGGCGTTCCAGTAGACATCATCTCTACAGGTCCTGACCGTAACGAAACTATCATCAAAGTTCACCCATTCGAAGCTTAATTGATAGCCGTTAAAGATTGCAAAAGCCGACCTTATGGTCGGCTTTTTTGTATCTGAACAAAAACAGCGTGACTCTCATATGGCAAGCTTTTGCCGCTGAGCCTAAATCAGAGGCAAAAATTGTCTAAAGCTTAGCTGTTTTTTGCCGATAAGGTTATCAAGCAGAGGAGATCCTTCACCGATCTTTGGTTTCTTAGATACCTTAAGGGTACGTTTATGAAGTTACGAACAGTGGCTGCTTCACTGTTGTTGACCTTGGTTGCTACCACAGGGAAAGCCAATGTTGCTGATGTGGGGGCACCAGTTCCGATCTATACCGAAGCAGAGCTGATAAAGCTTATTGAGCAAAATAAGCACTTACAACGTGTGCGCGCTGATAACTGCCAGCTGGTGGAGGATATCGTAGCTCGTGCGACTCGAATTAACTTACCCGCTTATGAGTTTCTGTACGGAGATATGTTGGCTTGGGGTGTGTGTGTCGAGCAAGATGTCGAACTGGGTCTTTACTACATCGAAAATGCAGCGCATCAGGGGTTACCTGCTGCACTAGAGCAGATTGGCCGATACTATTCGCGTGGCACTTTAGTACAGCAAGATAAAGAACGTGCAATTCCATATTTGCGAGAAGCTGCGTCAATGGGAAACCTAAACGCGCGTATTCATCTGGCCGAGTTGCTTTTACGTGATTATGGCAGTCCACTCGATTACGAAGATGCGTATCGTTGGTTATATAACTCTGTCACAGCAGATAAGCGGCAGCATAAGCGCATAACTGTATTGAGAAACGGCCTTGAACAGCGCATGCCACAAAACGTTATTGCTCGAGCTAAACGGCGAGACACCTTTTGGTAACGCTTCAATATTGCAAACAACTTCATACAACAAAGCCCACGTCACGTGGGCTTTGTTGTTTTCCCGATAGTTGGTAGCGCTTAAACCACTTTGTGTGGACCGAAGCATTCGTAATGGAATTGCTCTTCTGGTACGCCAAGTTCTAATAGCTGTTTCGCTATGTGCTGCATAAATCCTACAGGGCCACAGAAGTACACCTGCACGTTATCTTGCTTTAATGCAGCTTCAATTTCATACAGATTGACCAAGCCCGTGAAGTGGAAGTCTTCACCTAGTTTGTCTTCTGTCGTTGGTTGGTTATACCAAACGAGCGCGTTCATATTTTCTTTTTCTGCAACGAGTTGGTTTACGTGTTGCTTGAAAGCATGCTGTTGGCCATTTTCTGTTGCATGAACCCAAGTTACAGGTGCTTGATGTGCTGAGAGACTTTCTAGCATTGACAGCGTTGGAGTAAGTCCCACACCAGCAGATATTAGAACAACGGGTGTTTGTGGTTCGGCATCCATAAAGAAATCACCGGCAGGGGCCGCAAGCTGCACTTTTTCGCCAATGTTCAGGTTATCGTGCAGGTAGTTCGACACTTTTCCGCCTTCTTCACGTTTTACCGAGATACGGTAAGTGTTCTCTTGGACCGCAGAAGACAGACTATATTGGCGAATTTCTTGGTTTTCTAACTGGTCACTGTTGATGTAGATGCCAAGGTATTGTCCCGGTTTATACGGCGCCACTTTTTGACCATCGGTTGGCTTGAATACAAAGCTGCAAATGTGTTCGCTCTCAATCTTTTTATCGACTAATTCAAATTCGCGTAGACCGCGCCAGCCGCCTTCCAAAGCTTCATTTTGTTGGTAAATTTGTTCTTCGCGCTGAATAAATACATTCGCAAGTACGCCGTAAGCCTCAGCCCAAGCATCCAACACTTCTTGACCTGGATTAAAAAGCTCATCGATTGTCGCAAGTAAATGCTTACCAACGATTTGGTACTGATCTTCTGTGATCAAAAAGCTCGTGTGCTTATGCGCAATTTTCTCTACTGCGCCAAGCAGAGCTGGCAAATTTTCAATATTGGCAGCATAGGCACAGATAGCGTTGAATAATGCTTCACGCTGATCGCCGTTACGCTGGTTACTCATGTTAAAAATATCTTTCAACTCAGGGTTATGAGTAAACATACGCTCGTAAAAGTGCGCGGTCAGTTTTGGTCCTGTTTCGGCGATGAGTGGTGCGGTCGCTTTGACGATCTCGATAGTTTGATTGCTGAGCATAAGGGCTTCCTAATTTAAGTTGTATTTATAATGCATGTTTAAAGTTGTATCTCAAATGTATCTTTCGATCAAGAAAAGATTTACACTTTTATCGATAGCTCAAGTTTGGGGTTTTAGCATCACCAGCGGGTTATTGAGTCGCACTTTGGGAGAGAATATGCAGTTAACTAGTTTCACTGATTATGCGTTGAGAACCTTAATTTTCTTGGCTTCGTTGCCGGAAGATGAGTTAACCAGCATTACCGAAGTGACGGATTTATTTGGTGTGTCGCGCAACCATATGGTTAAAGTTATCAATCGGTTAGGACAGTTGGGTTATGTCCATACCGTGCGCGGAAAAAACGGTGGTATCCGGCTGATGAAGCCAGCATCTGAAATCACAGTCGGTGGTGTTGTGCGCGATTTAGAGCCGTTAGATTTAGTCAACTGTGGTGTGGATTTTTGCCATATTACCCCTGCTTGCCGCCTCAAAGATAAATTGGCGAAAGCAAAAAGTGCCTTTCTGGCGGAGTTGGATAACTGCACGATTGAATCCTTGCTCAGTGACAATTCTGAACTTTTGATCTTGCTGGCTCGTCCTTAACTCATTTGCATGCCTAGAGTCGATCTCGATCATTCTTTTTTCAAAGCAATTCTGTAGCTTATCGAGAGACTCAGATATACTAGCCATATACCTTCCTTGCTAGATAGGCGTGCCTATGTCAGACAATATTCCAAACGATCCTTTTGCAGATCGTGAATCCAAAAATTACGAAAATCCAATTCCAAGCCGAGAGTTTATCATCGAGTTTCTAGAGCAAGCGGGCGTTCCAATGAATCGTAACGACTTGTTTGAGGCACTAAAGCTTGAGGGCGAAGAGCAATACGAAGGGTTGCGTCGTCGGCTACGTGCGATGGAGCGAGATGGCCAACTGGTGTTTACCCGCCGTCAGTGCTATGCATTGCCTGAAAAACTTGAAATGGTGAAAGGTTACGTGATTGGTCATCGTGATGGCCATGGTTGGGTACGTCCAGAAGGCAGCGTCGGCAAGGATGATGATATTCTGTTACCGCACCATCAGATGAAGAACATCATCCACGGTGATTTTGTCTTAGTGCAACCTACAGACAACAGCAAGCGCGGCCGCCGTGAAGGACGTTTGGTGCGTGTGCTAGAGGAGCGTAATGATCAAATCGTCGGTCGTTTCTTCCTTGAATATGGATACTCCTACGTTGTCCCAGATGACTCGCGTATCAGCCAAGATATCCTGATCCCAAATGAGCACAAAGCGGGTGCACGCATGGGTAACGTAGTCGTAATTGAAATTACTGATCGTGGCTCACGCTCACGCGGCATGATGGGTAAAGTGGTTGAAGTCCTTGGTGAAAACATGGCACCAGGTATGGAAACACAAATTGCGATTCGTACACACCAAATCCCTCACGAATGGCCAGAAGCCGTCGATAAACAAATCGAAAACTTAGGCGAAGAAGTACCAGAAGAAGCGAAAGTTGGTCGTGTGGATCTACGTGATTTGCCACTAGTGACCATTGACGGCGAAGACGCACGAGACTTTGATGATGCCGTTTACTGTGAAAAGAACAAAGAAGGTGGTTGGCGTTTATGGGTAGCGATTGCTGACGTCAGTTACTACGTTCGTCCTGACTCTGCGTTGGACAAAGAAGCGATCAATCGTGGTAACTCAGTATATTTCCCGTCGCAAGTTGTGCCGATGTTGCCAGAAGTACTATCGAACGGCCTATGTTCGCTCAACCCGCAAGTAGATCGCTTGTGTATGGTGTGCGAAATGACCATTTCCGATACAGGTAAGCTGTCTGGTTACAAGCATTACGAGGCGGTGATGAACTCGCACGCTCGTCTCACATATAGCAAAGTGAGCGCGATTCTAGAAGGGGATGAAGAACTACGTGAGCGCTACCAGCCGCTTGTTTCTCATCTAGAAGAGTTGCACAAGATGTACAAAGTGCTGAAAGAAGCACGAGATCAACGCGGTGCAATCGAATTTGAAACCGTTGAAACCAAATTTATTTTCAATGCGGAACGTAAAATCGAAAGCATTGAGCCAGTAATTCGTAATGACGCGCATAAGATCATCGAAGAATGTATGATTTTAGCCAACATTGCTTCGGCATCGCTGGTAGAAAAAGCGAAAGAGCCCGCGCTTTATCGTATCCACGAATCTCCAGGTGAATTACGCCTGCAAGGTTTCCGTGACTTCTTAAGTGAACTTGGTCTTGAGCTAAAAGGTGGTTTAGAGCCTTCACCAACGGACTATGCTGATCTCGCACGTCAAATCTCCGGGCGTCAAGATCAAGAGTTGATTCAGACCATGCTGCTACGCTCAATGAAGCAAGCGGTATACAACGCAGATAACGCGGGGCACTTTGGGTTGGCATTGAAACGCTATGCGCACTTTACGTCGCCAATTCGTCGTTACCCTGACTTGTTACTTCACCGTGCAATCAAGTATCTGATTGCTAAAGAAGAAGGTCGTAATCAAGATCGCTGGACACCAACAGGTGGCTATCATTACTCGTTTGACGACATGGATTTTTACGGCGAACAATGTTCGATGACAGAGCGCCGTGCTGATGATGCAACACGTGATGTTGCGGATTGGCTGAAGTGTGAATATATGCAAGACCACGTCGGTGACGAACTAGACGGTGTTATTGCTAATGTCACTAGCTTTGGCTTCTTTGTACGTTTAACGGATTTGCACATCGATGGTTTGGTACATATTTCTACCCTTGCGAACGACTACTATCAATTTGACCCGATTGGTCAACGACTTATTGGTGAAAGTTTCGGTAACATCTATCGCTTAGGTGATGCAGTAAAAGTAAAAGTACTGGCTGTTAACCTCGATGATAAGCAAATTGACTTTGAATTGGTCGAAACAAGTCGTAAGCTACGCGGCGAAGGTAAGACTGCGAAGAAACGCGCAGCGGAAGCAAAACGCAAAGCGAAAGATAAAAAACGCGCTGCGACTCGCTCTTCATCGAAAGAAGGTGGCGCGGCTCGTGCAGTTCCTGCGATAGAGCCAACTAAACGCCCAGAAGAAACGGGCGCAACGAGTAAGCGTAATGGCCCAAAACGTGGTGACGCCGAAGGCAACGAGAAGCCTAAAGTGAAAAAAGCACGTAAAAAGAAGCCGCACAGTAAGCCGAAGAAAACCAAGCGCACTAAAAAAGAAGCGCAGTAGGTTGAAGCGCCAACTTAGTTCAAACTCGGTTGGCGCAGGCAATACGACCAGAACAACAGGTTAAACAATGAGTAACGAATTTATCTACGGCATTCACGCAGTGAAGGCGGTATTGGAGCGCGAACCAGAGCGTTTTATCGAGGCGTACGTTTTAAAAGGTCGTCAAGATGATCGCCTAATGCCAATCCTAAATGATCTTCAGGTTTGTGGTGTTTCTATTCAGCAGATGACACGTAAAACCTTGGATGACAAAGCGCGCGGTGCAAATCACCAAGGCATCATCGCTCGTGTGAAACCAGCGAAGCAGCTGAATGAGAACGATATAGATGACATCCTGGCGCAGCACGAATCACCACTGCTATTAGTGTTAGACGGCGTGACCGATCCACACAACCTTGGTGCGTGTTTACGTAACGCAGATGCGGCAGGTGCTGCGGCGATCATCGTACCGAAAGATCGTTCTGCGCCAATGAACGCAACCGTAAGCAAAGTGGCTTGTGGTGCAGCTGAAGTCGTACCATTGATCCGAGTGACTAACTTGGCTCGTACTATGCGTACATTGCAAGAGAAAGGCATCTGGTTTGTTGGTACTGCGGGTGAAGCAACGCACGACATCTACCAAGCCAAACTGACTGGACCTCTTGCTATCGTAATGGGGGCTGAAGGTGACGGTATGCGTCGTCTGACTCGTGAAACCTGCGACGATTTGATTAAGATCCCAATGGCTGGTAGCGTTTCAAGCTTGAACGTATCTGTAGCATCCGGCATCTGTTTGTTTGAGGCAGTTCGTCAGCGTATTGCTGCAAAGTAACGACGAAACAAACAGTTACTGTAGAATCAGACATAATGATAAAAACAAAGGATGGGGTGCCATCCTTTGTCGTTTTCACCGATTTATAAATAAAAATCCTCAGGGAAGTTATGACTCAACAAGACATTAAATTCATCGCCTTCGATCTAGATGGTACTTTGCTTGATAGCGTGCCAGATCTAGCTGTCGCGGCAGACCAAGCAGTACAGGCGCTTGGCTTTCCATCGGTTTCAGAAGAACAAGTTCGTGATTACGTGGGTAACGGTGCAGACGTGCTTATTGGTCGCTCATTAAGCCAAAGCCTGACCATCAACCCGGAGCTGAGTGAAGAGCTTCGTGCTAAAGCGCGTGTATTGTTTGATGATTACTACGAGCAAAGCGGTCACAAGCTAAGTCATCTTTATCCAACGGTAAAAGAGACACTAGCAGAGCTGCACAAAGCGGGCTTTGTTATGGCGTTGGTGACTAACAAACCTTCAAAGTTTGTGCCTGACGTTTTGGAAAAGCACGACATCGCAAAATACTTCGTTGATGTCCTTGGCGGTGATGCATTCTCAGAGAAAAAACCAAACCCAGTAGCATTGAACTGGTTGATGGAAAAGCACCAAATCCAACCAAGTGAAATGCTGATGGTTGGCGACTCGAAAAACGACATTCTCGCAGCAAAGAATGCAGGCAGTGCCTCATTTGGTCTGACATATGGTTACAACCACGGTGAACCTATTTCAGCATCAAATCCAGATTTCGTCGCTGACAGTTTGGCAGAATTATTGGACGTTGTAGCGGTTTCTGCATAACGGCTACAAAAGAGCTTCCAAAATACTCGTTAATGAGTACACTGAGTAAACCGTGCACCTATTACTGCACGGTTTTTTTCATTTAATTAGATTAAGAAGTCAAAGGAATCATTCTAATGAGCAAACCCATTGTATTGAGTGGTGTTCAACCTTCAGGTGAACTAAGTATCGGTAACTACTTGGGTGCTCTACGTCAATGGCAGCAGATGCAAGACGATTATGATTGCCAATATTGTGTGGTAGACCTTCACGCGATTACGGTTCGTCAGGACCCTAAAGCGCTGCATGAAGCAACTCTAGACGCACTGGCAATTTGTCTGGCAGTTGGTGTTGACCCGAAGAAGAGCACGCTATTTGTTCAGTCACATGTACCAGAGCATGCTCAATTAGGTTGGCTTCTTAACTGCTACACTCAAATGGGTGAGCTGAGCCGTATGACTCAGTTTAAAGACAAATCGGCACGTTACGCGAATGACGTAAACGTCGGTCTATTTGACTACCCGGTGTTGATGGCGGCTGACATTTTGCTTTACGGTGCACACCAAGTACCTGTAGGCAGTGACCAGAAGCAACATCTAGAATTAGCGCGCGATATCGCAACGCGTTTCAACAATATTTACTCGCCAGAGCAGCCAATCTTCCAAGTTCCAGAGCCTTACATTCCGACAGTAAATGCGCGTGTAATGAGCCTTCAAGACGCAACGAAGAAGATGTCTAAATCTGATGACAACCGTAAGAACGTTATCACGCTGCTGGAAGAGCCTAAGTCGATCCTTAAGAAGATCAACAAAGCGCAAACCGATACCGAAACGCCACCAAGTATCCGTCATGATATCGAGAACAAGGCGGGCATTGCTAACCTAATGGGTCTGTACTCCGCGGCGACAGGCATGAGCTTCGAAGAGATTGAAGCGAAGTACCAAGGCGTAGAAATGTATGGCCCATTTAAGAAAGATGTTGGTGAGGCAGTTGTAGCAATGCTTGAGCCAATTCAAGCAGAATATCACCGTATTCGCGCTGATCGTGCTTACATGGACGAGGTAATGCAGCAAGGCGCTGAGAAAGCCTCGGCACGAGCGGCTGAAACGCTTAAGAAAGCATACGAAGCAGTAGGTTTTGTAGCTCGCCCATAGTTGCTAAGAACGAATACGAAAAGCTCCACTTTGGTGGAGCTTTTTTATGCCTGTATTACTGAAATGGTGTGTCTTTCATACAGCGTTCCATGTCGTAATATTCAACACGTCCTCGAGCCCCTAGAAAGGCAGACTTCACAACCATGCCTCTATCAATGAAGTAACTAAGCTGTACGCATGATATATCGTAGCTGAGTTCTTTAATTCTCGCTGGAATCCAGTAGGTTCCTGGCGTTCTTAGACGCTGAGTAAAGGTAATAACACCCTCGTCACTGACTTCTAGCTCTTCAATACCATCCAGTTCATTTTTGGCTGATTCGATGATGTCTTGATTCGCCGTAGGTTGAAGTGGCTCACTGGCGGTCAACTGACACCCCGCTATCAAGCCAAGTAGGGAGAGAGCTAGCACACTGCGTTGAATTTTTTTCATTTGTCGTTCCTGGGTTTACAGCTAATGAGATCTTATTGTCTCGCGCAGGTGTTATATCTTTTGTGTATGTTTTTGGCTAGTGAGTAATGAAAAGTTATTGAATAAATCATGAAAACTTTGAAGTATGAGGGGCCTGTATAAGAGAGAACGAAGCGAGTAATAGATTCTTGGGCTTGAACAGTGATACAAGTGAAAATTAAAGCATTCTAAATTAGTGACTAATTATATTTTTTATTTGTAACAGGAACGGTTGGGTTAATAAGCAACTCAACAAGTGATGTATTTTCTACTCCTTAACATGAAGTGAAAAAGTAAACTGAGTAATCAATCTAAATTCTGATTTGTTTATCAATAGCGCTCTGTATTTATTACAAAAAATGTTTGAATGGGATGCTCTGGCATATTTTCTTATATTCACATGTGATTCATTTCACGGCTTTAATTGCTCATTCTTATTTATTTCATAAATAAACCTGATAGTAGACGCAAATGGCAGGCTCTAACCAGAGCTAAATTTGCATTTACATAAATATCAGGTATGACAATGGACACGTTAATCAAACCCTCAATACTCGCATTAACCATCGCCAGTGCACTTAGTGCAAACGCGAACGCAGAGATTATTATTTCCCAATACGTAGAAGGCGGCGCTTATAATAAAGCGGTAGAGATCGCTAATACGGGTGATACTGCGGTGACACTCACTGGCTACGAGTTGGCGAAATCATCAAACGGTGGTGGTACTTGGGGCAGCACATTCGACCTTAGCCAAGTGACGATACAAGCTAACCAAGTGTATGTACTGGCGCATGGTGACGCGAGCGATACCATCAAAGCTATCGCCGATATCACAGATAAAAGCGTTGCGAACTTTAACGGTGACGACCCGATCGCACTGCTGAAAGATGGTGAAGTGCACGACATCATCGGTGTGATGGGTGACGTAGATTTTGGTAAAGACACCACATTAGTTCGTAACAGTGATGCACTAACCCCTTCTGCTACTTATGATGCATCTCAGTGGACGGCATTTGAGAAAGACAACATTGACGGCCTTGGTGAGCTAAATGCGACTGAGCCACCAGCACCATTCGCTTGTGAAGTCGACGGTCAGCAACCTAACTTCACTACCATCCAAGATATTCAAGGTGAAGGCGATACGTCTCCATTCATTGATGGTTACCCATACATTACTGACGAAGATCATTTCGTAACGGGTGTCGTGACTGTTGTTACCACTGGCCTAACCAAAGGTTTCTACCTACAAGCATTAGAAAGCGACAACAACGACAAGACCTCAGAAGGCTTGTTCATTCATACTGACGCGGCAGACACGGCGCTGAAAGCTGGTGACGTTGTTTGTGTGAAAGGTAAAGTTCAAGAGTATTACAGCAATACTCAGCTTGCTTCTGATGCTAACAGCTATGTGAAAACAGGCACCTCTGAAACCTCTCGAGTTACCGATCTTGTTATCAAAGAAGGTGAGACACTACGTGATGCGCTTGAGCGTCATGAAGGGATGCAAGTTGAGTTGACCTCGGCAAGTGACTTGTTTGTAACTCGCAACTTCTCTTACGACTACGATTCACGTCGTAACAATATGATGCTCTCTCATGAAGCGCCATTGTTAAAGCCGACTCAATTACACGCGGCAGAGAGCGATGCAGCCGTTGAGCTAGCAAAAGACAACGCAGCAAACCGCGTATACCTAGAATCAGATGGCAAAGCACCAAACGGCCAAATCCCATACTACCCAGATTTTGCTAAAGATGCAGACCAAGATGGCTCTTCAGAGCAGCACATTCGCCTTGGTTCTCGAGTAGAAGGTCTTCAGGGTGTCGTGGCTTACAGCTACAACGAATACCGCCTGATTGCGACCAATGAAGTCGATAACACCAACTTTGTGACTTCAGGTGAAGGCTTCGATGTGGCTCGTAAAGATGCCCCAGCGATTGCGGACTCAGATTTGCGTATTGCAAGCTTCAACGTACTGAACTACTTCAACTCCGTGGCTGACAGTGGCCATGAAAACCCAACCGGACAAAACCGTGGTGCGACTAACCTAGATGAGTTCCTGATCCAACAAGCGAAAATCGTTGCGGCGATGAACAAGATGGACGCTGACATCATTGGTTTGATGGAAGTGGAAAACAACGGCTTTGGTGATGGCAGTGCTATCCAAAACTTAGTTGATGCCCTAAATGCTGAGATTGTTGACGCTGAAGATCATTACACGTATGTCGAAATCGAAGAGCAAGACAAATACCAAGACGAATACTTTGGCAGTGATGCGATCATGGTGGCGATTTTATATCGTGCTAACGCAGTAACGCCAAAAGACGCTGCAAAAGTGATCATCACGCCAGAGCAGCACATTGCAGAAAACACAATTACTCGTAAAGAGGGCACAGAAAGTAACCCTGCTTACGATAAGTACCAACGCCACAGTCTACTTCAGACCTTTACGGTGAAAGAGACGGGTGAAGATTTGTCTATTGTCGTAAACCACTTTAAGTCGAAAGGCTCTGAGTGTATTGAAGAGTGGATTGCTGGTGTAGAAGATTCTGAGCCAGCGGATCTGCAAGGCAACTGTAACAACTTCCGCGTTTCTGCTGCGCACGCAGTGGGTGAAGCGTTGAAAGAGGTGAAAGGCGATGTATTGCTCATGGGCGACCTCAATGCTTATGGCATGGAAGACCCACTTCTGACACTGACTGATTACTCGAAAGAGAAATACGGCCGTGACATTTATACTGCTGCTTACACAACCATTGGTGATGGTGAACTTCAAGTAGAGAAGACCAAAATTGAAAAAGGTTACGGTCTGCACAACTTAAACACGTTGCTGCACGGCACTGATACGTTTTCTTACACCTATTCGGGCGAGCTGGGTAATTTGGACCACGCATTGGCAAGCAGTAGCCTAGCGCAAAAAGTGGTAGCAATTGAAGATTGGCACATCAACTCTCTAGAAAGTAACTTGTTTGAATACAGCAGCAAATACACGGGTGACATGCCGAAGTACAAAGATGCGTTCTCAGCGTCTGATCATGATCCAGTGATTATTGCTATTGATTTGCCAGATGATGATATCTATTTACCGAAAGCGGGTGAAAACTTAGCTATTGATGTACGTCTACCACCAACTGCGGTTGCGGGCGATATTGTGACAGTGAACTTAACAGCATCCACACAAGCGGCCGCGACAAGCAGTGATGCAAAAGTTTACTCGGCTAGCCAAACCTTGACTCAAACTGACATTGACGCACGCAGCGTGAATATTGAGTTTGAACAAGCGCCAGAACAAGGTAATTACCAGTTAGAAGAGAAAGTGACAGACTCGACAGGTAATATCGTGAAGTTTAGCTCTGTTCGTGATGTTTCAATGACGCAAACTGAAACTGGAACAGAAGGGTCGAAGGATTCAGATGGTGGTTCGTTTGGTTTTGGCGCGCTATTTGCGCTGCTAGGTCTCGGCTTATTCCGTCGTCGCCGCTAAGCGAATTTACTTCCTGACAAACAGTTCCTAAATAACTGTAAAGACCAAAGGCCAGCCTATGCTGGCCTTTATGTTCAGAAAAAATATAGAAATGGATAATCATATTGACGTATTAGTTACCAAGTTTGGGTATACTTTTTCAGCAGAGCAAAGGGTGAGACTACTAAATGGACATTAGCTATCGTCAGCTCAAAGCTTTTATCGCCTTGGCTGAGGAACAAAATTTTACTTATGCCGCTGAAAAGGTGCACATCACCCAGTCTGCGTTGAGCCAGATGATGAAAAAGCTGACCCAGCAACTTGCCAGCGAACTCTATCAGCGCCAAGGCAGGAAAATCATCCTCACCGAAGCGGGCGAGCAGTTGTATCAGGAAGCGCGATTTATCGTTAATCGCTTGGATAAACTAGTTCAGCAAAACAAAGACCGCCAACACGGCTACAACAAGTCGCTGGTGGTTTCGTCGCTATATACGTTGTGTGCATCCTTAGCGCCGAAAACCCTCAATGACCTGAAAAAGCGCTATCCAGATTTTACTTTTCGCTTAATTGAAGAACGGGTTGATGACATTACCCATTCAGTACTACAAGGGCAGGCAGACATCGGCATCAACACCAATCCGAATCACCCAGAATTGAACTTTGATTTACTGTTTCGCGATTACCTGTGCTTTGTTTGCCGGCAAGACCATCCGCTCGCCGAGCATAAGCAAGTCAGTTGGGAACAAGCGCATCAATACGCGTCGATTGGTGTCAGCCCTGGGAACAGTTTACGCACACTTGCTGACGAAGCGTTTCAACGCATTGGTTTAACCTATGATCCGGAGTTGAGCGCTTCGCATACCTCAACACTATTAGGGATGATTTCCAGCGGACTAGGTTCGACGATTCTGTCTTCCACTATCGGTGAGTTGAGCAACAACGTGGAAGTTCGCTTTATTCCGATTGTTCAACCGGTTCAGTACCGCTCAGTAGGGCTCATTACACGTAAAGAAACTCATCGAGAGTTAGTCGATGAGTTCAGTTTGATTTTGAAAAAGCATGTCAGCGACTGGGGCTTTGCTGAGTTTATCCCCAGTCGTTAAGCGACGTTACATTGGCCCGACGGGTAAACCTGTCAGCATGTAAATCAGGAATAGCCCGCCCCAAACACTAAATAGCACCAGAGCGTATGGCACCATCATCGCGAGGAAAGTACCAAATTTCACTTGCGGGTTATATTTGGCGATCAGCGCCAGTACCATCGGAATATATGGATTGGTCGGTGAAATGATGTTGGTGGTGGAGTCGGCAATACGGTAGCCCATTTGCGTAATTTGCGGGTCTACGCCAAGTAACATAAAGAGTGGGATAAATACCGGGGCCATGATCGCCCATTGCGCCGAACCACTAAACACAATCATGTTCATCACGCCAGCAAGCATCATAAACAGCGCCATCATCGCCAGCTTTGGCATCTCGACAGACGAAATCCATTCCGCACCATTCACCGCAATAAAGATAGCTAAATTAGACCACTTAAACCAAGCAATGAACTGGGCAATCACAAATACCAAGACAATGTAGCCGCCAACGCCCTTGAGCGCTTTGGACATCAAGTCAGGAATATCACTGGCTTGTTTGATCGTACCCGCTTTGACGCCGTAAACCACCGCATTCATAAAGAAGAATGCCATGATGATCGGGATAATCCCTTTTAGGAAAGGTGAAGGTACCAAACCGCCGTCTGCATTACGCAGAGGTGAATCGGCTGGCAGCAGGGCGGCCAAAAGCAAAGCGATAAACACCAAAGACGCTGCTCCAGCCCATTTCAACGCACTCTTTTGCTTAGTGGTAATTTCAAAAGACGGTTCACTATCGGCGTGGTTGGTTGTCACTTTATGCGCGAATTTAGGCTCGATGTATTTGTCGGTGATGAGCGTCCCTGTGACGACTAAAATCGGAACGGAAAGCAACATAAAGTACCAGTTTGCTGCCGGGCTAACTTCGACGTGTTCAACGATGGCAGACGCTTCGGTTGAAATACCGGAAAGTAATACATCGGTGCCAGCAATAAATAGGTTGGCGGTAAACCCAGCCGCGACCGCGACAAAACCTGCGGCGATGCCGACAATTGGGTTGCGGTTGGTTGCCGCAAAAATCAGACCTGCGAGAGGGGGAACCAAAATGAACGCAGCGTCTGAGGCGAGGTTACCGATGATACCAGTGACGAAAATCGACGCGGTGACAAACTGACGCGGCGCGTTGAGCAATGATTGTTTGATTGCACTGTCGGCCAAGCCTACTTCTTGCAATAGCCCCACCGCTAGCATCATACATAAGACCAATCCGAGTGGTTTAAACGAGACGAAGTTATTCACCGTCGATTGCAGGATGTAAACCAGACCTTCACCACTGATTAGGCTCTTAACGTGCACTACTTCACCCGTAGATGGATGGGTCACGCCGCCGCCAATAAACGAGAATAGGCAAGAGAGCAGCATGACGCTGAGGCACAGGAAGATAAACAAATAGAAGGGATGAGGGACTTTATCGCCCAGTCGCTCAATGCGGTCGATCATTGACGCGCCTGAACTCGATTTTTGCGTAATTGCAGTCGACATTGTTAGAACACTCCTTTGTGTAAAAAGGGGAGTCACTTCCCCTCATTTGTTGTTATTGCTGTTCAATCAAATTGATAAAGTAAGCGGCGCCAATCGGCAGCAGCCGATCGTTAAAGTCGTAGGCTTTGTTGTGCAGGCCAACGCTGCATCCTTGCTCCTCAGTGCCGTTGCCGATAAAGCCGTAGCAACCCGGTACTTTGTTGAGGAAAAAGGCGAAGTCTTCGCTGGTTAGCATAGCTTCACAGCTTGGGTTAACGCGCTCAGCTCCAACGGTTTGAGCCGCTGCGTCGATCGCTCGCCGAGTTTCGTTTTCGGTGTTAACCGTCGGTGGGTGAGAAATTGGTCCGAGTTTAAATTCTGCTTGCATCCCGTGCGCCTTGGCGCTGTGAGCTACTAGTTGCTCGAGTCGTTCAACCAAGCTATCTCGTGTTTGTTGAGACAAAGTACGGAACGTACCGCTCATATGAGCTTGGTCGGCGATGGCGTTGGTTGTTTCTCCACAATGCAGCTGTGTGACCGAAACCACTAGTGGATCAAACGGGTCGTAGTTGCGGCTGACCATGCCTTGAATACCTTGGTAAATATGGGTCGCGACAAGTAATGGATCTTGGGTTGTGTGTGGTAAGCCAGCATGACCACTTTTTCCGTCGACAGTGACAAACAGACGGTCAGAGCTCGCCATTATTGGCCCCGTCTTAAATGCGAAATGCCCTTCAGGAATGCCCGGCATATTGTGCAGAGCGTAGCATTCGTCGATCGGGAAGCGCTCTAACACGCCGTCGGTGATCATGGTCTCGGCGCCACCGCGACCTTCTTCTGCCGGTTGGAATATCAGCACCGCTTTGCCTGCAAAGTTACGCGACTGGGCCAAGTAGCGCGCAGCGAGTAACAACATAGTGGTGTGACCGTCATGGCCACAAGCGTGCATTTTACCGTCGTGGCACGAACGGTGGGCAAATGTGTTGGCTTCATGGATGGGTAGCGCGTCCATGTCGGCGCGAAGACCGATGCTCTTTCCGTCCCCGAGCGAGCCGTGAATCACACCCACCACGCCCGTTTTGGCGAAATCAGTACAGATTTCATCGACGCCGTACTTTTCGAGCTCGGCAACCACTAACGCTTGAGTGTTATTTTCTTCAAAACCTAATTCTGGTTGTTTATGAATGGCATGACGGAGACTAATCGCGTCGGCTAACCAAGGTTCTAAGACTTCAATAATGTTCATACATCTCCCCTTTAATTGAGAATGATTTAACACTATTGAAACAATTCAAACAAACCGGATTACTACTGAAACTATTAGCGTTGCTAATAGTTGCTTGGAGAGAGGTTAAACTAAACGCCGCCCAATACTGAGCGGCTTAAATGACGATTACATCCCGTAGGTGAATGGTTTACCAAGCGGCAGCATGTCCTGATGCACTGGTGCTAATGCGCTCGCGTAACAGCTGAGCAGTTTCAAGGTGTATTGGGTGCGAGCGACAAAATCACTGTCATCGCTATTCGCATCTTGATCGATGAGTTTATCGCTGTTGCGCACAATGAGGTGGTCAGGCAAAAAGCACACGTGGTTATTTTTGCTGCCGGTCATGCGCAATTCGCTGATCGGGTAAACACCGTTGATACTCACGCTGACACTCACCAATAGTGCTGGTTTATGTGCCAGTTCGTTTGCTGTCGTCAGCAATAGGAAGTTTTTCAGCGCAGGGGTTGCCATCCCGTGCCATTCCGGTGTGATAAAGACAAACGCGTTAGACTCTTGCAGTTTTTGCGCGATTGGTGTCCAAACATCCCACTCTTGGATACCTTGCCAAACGCCTTCATTCCAAAATGGCAGGTTCAGTTCATGCAGGTCGAGGATCTCCACTTGGTCGAATTCTTGCAAACCGTGCTGTTTGAGAAAACGAGCTACGTTGAGACTTTGTGAATTTGCCCTTTGGCTGCCAGAGACAATCGTTAGTTTCATAATCATTTCCTTTTGAATTTTATATCTTGTTTATTGGAGTTATGCATTTGCAGCTTTAGGACTATGGGAGGCCAAAAAGATCGAAACCAGTATTGCTCCTGCACCTAACAATTGCAGTGGTGTGAGTATTTCATCTAAAAATACGTAGCCCAACACGCTCGCCGAGACGCTACTCAGAAATCCTAGAAACGCGACGTTTGTTGCAGGAAGACGCTCGATTCCTTTAAACCACAGTGCGTAAGCGAGTACCGCGCCCACTATGGTTAGGTAGCTGTATCCGGCCAAGTTTTTTAGCGAAATGGTCTCCGGTAGACCTTCAAACCATAGCGCTGCAGGTAATAAAAGGATGCCTCCGACGAGGAGTTGCCAGCCAGTGAACGCCAATGTCGACATATTCTCCGGACGTCCCCAGTATTTGGTGAGCACCACGCCACTTGCCATGCTTAATGTACCTAGTACCGCCAGAACAATTCCTTGCGCGCTGATCTGCACCGTTTCGTTGATGACGATAAGCGCTACACCAAGCACCCCGAAGATTGCTGCGATGCAGTGGCTCAAGGCGATCTTACTTTTTAATACCAGCCCACTGAGTAGCATCACGATGATCGGTTGGCTCGACATGACCAATGCCGCCGTTCCTCCGGGCAGGTAGCTCGCCGCAAAAAATAAACAGTAGAAAAACAGCCCGATGTTGAGCGTTCCAAGGCAAGCGAGTTTTCCCCACCATTGCTGGTTCGGAAAGCAGCGTGTATACGCGATGAGCAGTAATCCTGCAGGCAGTGCGCGTATCGCAGAAGCGAGCAGGGGACTGTCTGCGGGTAGCAACTCAGTAGTGACGATATAGGTGCTGCCCCAAACGGTGGGAGCAATCGCGGTGAGCAGTATTGCTTGAATCCTTTCTGCGTTGGTCATAATAACTCCTGTAAAAGTATCTTTTGTGAAAGATTGTTTTTTAAAAGTAATGGTGTTTTTTCTTTTGGTCAAGTATCTTTTTGAAAAGATTTTTAGTTAGTGATGATCGTGAGGATGATGTAATGGACGGTGTAGATAAGATTCTTCAGCAGTGGCAGCAAGCACGACCTGACTTAGATTGTTCTTCGATGGGCGTGGTTGGGCGAATTCGTCGCGCGGCAAACTTCTGGGAACAGGCCCATGGCCAAGTGTGCGGTGATGCTGGGATCAGCGCGATTGAGTTCGATATTCTGGCGACGTTAAGACGTAGCGTCGAACCCGTCACTCCGACAACGTTGTACAAAACGTTGATGATTTCGTCTGGTGCGGTAAGTACCCGATTAGAAGGCCTAGTACAAAAAGGTTGGGTGCACCGCGTAGCGAGCGAAAGCGACCGCAGAAGTAATCGAGTGACATTGACGGAAGACGGTGTTGCCTTTTTAGATCAGGTGCTTGAAGCGCATGTCGCGAGCATGGAACAGCACTTAACTTGTCTCGACTCTGAAGAAAGAAATGCGTTGGAAAGCCTGCTGAGTAAGTTCCTGCAAGCCGAGGTGGAATAACTGATCGTACTTGCGTTTAGATAAAAAGGCGGCACAATACTCGCTTTCAGGTTTCCACGATGTAGTCCCATGCTGTTAATTATCGATAATTATGATTCGTTTACCTACAACCTTTACCAATACTTCTGCGAGCTTGGTGCAGACGTAAAGGTGGTGCGTAACGATGAAATCGATATCCAAGGCATTGAGGCGCTCAACCCAACTCATTTGGTGATCTCGCCAGGGCCATGTACGCCGAACGAAGCAGGTATTTCACTGAAAGCGATAGAACACTTCGCTGGTAAGCTTCCAATATTGGGTGTTTGCCTTGGCCATCAAGCGATAGCGCAAGTGTTTGGGGGTGAAGTGGTACGTGCACGACAAGTGATGCACGGTAAGACCTCACCGATTCGTCATAACGGTCGTAGTGTGTTTAAAAATCTGAATAACCCACTCACGGTAACCCGTTATCACTCTCTTGTGGTGAAAAACGGTACTTTACCCGACGTGTTTGAACTGACTGCATGGACAGAACTGCCGGACGGAAGCATGGATGAAATAATGGGTTACCAACATAAAGCCTTGCCAATTGATGCGGTGCAGTTCCACCCAGAATCAATCAAAACTGAGCAAGGTCACGAGTTGCTTGCGAACTTTTTAGCACGCAAAGCGATCTGATCGCGATCACTTTTCTTAACAAATCATTCATCTTTTGGCTGAGGTGAGCGGATTGCAAAACTATGCGATTCTCTCGAGTCTCTTTGTCTATTCATGTCTTTTTAAACCTTCTATCCCCTGTATTACATAACATTTATAAAAAATCACTTCTCTATTTTACTTTCTTGATGCATAAATAGTCATAAGCAGTGATTAATGGAAGTTGCTTTCGAGAACGAAAAGAATAAATCACTATTGAAATGGTTAATTAAATGTAAATACAATGCCGCAATAGCTTAAATGCAAAACATTATTTGCTGGCAAAGAGAGCCGGTTAAATTCGCTTATCTGCTACGCATGCGGTATCAAGAAGGAATGTGCAATGACAACGGAAATTAAAGTAGAGCGCGGTTTATTCGATGAGGTAATGGTACCTTGCTATAACCCGATGGAAATGATCCCTGTTAAAGGTGAAGGTTCACGTGTTTGGGATCAGGAAGGTAATGAATACATCGACTTTGCTGGTGGTATTGCAGTGAGCTGTCTTGGCCATTGTCATCCAGTAATGGTAAACGCACTAACAGAGCAAGCTAACAAGCTTTGGCACTTAAGTAACGTTATGACGAACGAACCAGCCCTTCGTCTGGCGAAAAAGCTAACAGAAGTGAGTTTTGCTGAGCGTGTGTTCTTTGCTAACTCTGGCGCAGAAGCAAACGAAGCCGCTTTGAAGCTAGCACGTCGTTATGCAGCAGACGTTCATGGCACTGAGAAATCTGAAATCATTGCATTCAAACAAGGTTTCCACGGTCGTACATTCTTTACCGTAACGGTTGGTGGCCAAGCGGCATACTCTGACGGCTTCGGTCCTAAGCCAGGCGACGTGACACACCTTCCTTACAACGATATCGAAGCTTTACAAGCACACATGTCTGATCGTACTTGTGCGGTCATGATGGAGCCACTACAAGGTGAAGGCGGCATCGTGCCACCAACGCCTGAGTTCGCTCAAGCGGTTCGCGAGCTGTGTGACAAACACAACGCCTTACTGATCTTCGATGAAGTGCAAACTGGTAATGGCCGAACAGGTAACTTCTACGCTTACCAAGGTTTAGGTATCACGCCAGATATTCTAAGTACTGCGAAATCACTTGGTGGCGGTTTCCCAATCGGTGCAATGCTAACGACAGCAAAATTGGCAGAGCACATGAAAGTGGGCACTCACGGTTCTACATATGGCGGTAACCCACTAGCGTGTGCGGTTGCAGAAGCGGTTGTAAATGAAGTTACTAAGCCAGAGGTGTTGGCTGGTGTGCTAGAACGCGAAGCAATGTTCCGTGAAGGTCTAGAGAAGATCAACGCGAAGTACAACATCTTCTCAGAAGTGCGCGGTCAAGGCCTATTACTTGGCGCTGCACTAAATGAAGAATGGCAAGGCCGTGCGCGTGACGTGCTGGTTGCTGCAGGTAAACAAGGTCTCATGGTATTGGTTGCGGGTGCCAATGTCGTACGTTTCACACCATCACTCGTTATCACACAACAAGAAATTGAAGAAGGCTTGGCGAAACTGGATAAAGCGATCGCGACTTTAGTTTAAGCGCGATATCAGTTTAAACGTCAACGCAGACACCCCCGTCAAGGATCTCTGATGGGGGAATTGTTCCTACAATATAGTTAGGATCTTCTTGCATCTGGAGGGAGTATTGATGCTAGTAGTTCGCCCTATCGCGATGTCGGATTACGACGCACTGCACACTTGTGCGGTGGAGTCTGGTCACGGATTTACATCTCTACCGGTTAACGAAGAACTGTTAACCAATCGAATCAAACATTCAGAGTACAGCTTTGGTAAGCCAGATGTGGCAGAACCAGGCGATGAAGGCTACCTGATGGTTGGCTTTGACTCTGAAACGGGTGAGGTTGCGGGTACCACCGGAATCGAAGCATCTATCGGCTGGGATGTCCCATTTTACTCATATCACATTAGTAAAGTCGTGCACTCGTCGCCAAAGCTTGGCGTTAACAACGTCGTTAAACTGCTTACTTTTGGTAATAACTACACGGGTAACAGCGAAATTTGTACCTTGTTCTTGCGTGAGAAATTCCGCCAAGGTCTGAATGGTCGTCTAATGTCGAAGTGTCGTTTCCTAATGATGGCAGAGCACCCAGAGCGCTTCTCTGAAACGATCTTTGCGGAGATGCGTGGCGTTTCAGACGACGAGGGTAATTCACCATTCTGGCAATGGCTTCAAGAGCATTTCTTCTCTATCGATTTCACGCTTGCAGATTACCTGACAGGTATCGGCAAGAAAGGCTTTATCGCCGACTTGATGCCGAAACTGCCTATTTACATCAACCTGCTCAGCCCAGAAGCGCAAGCCGTGATTGGTCAAGTACATGACAACACGCGTCCAGCGCTGAAGCTGCTTGAGCGTGAAGGTTTTACCAACCGAGGCTACGTCGACATCTTCGATGGTGGCCCAACGGTTGAGTGTGATCTGCGTAATATTGAGTCGGTACGTCATTCATTCCGCGCGCAAGTCAAAATCTCTGAACATTCCAGCACACAAGACTTCTTGATGTGTAATTCATCTTTCGAGAACTTCCGTGCGACAGTCACTAAAGCGGCGTATGACGCAGAGACACAGAGCGTAATGATCGCACCAGACGTTGCGGATGCACTTTCGGTTGAAGAAGGGGATTTCGTTCGCCTTCTTCCGCAGTAACAGACGACAGAATTTAAGGATAGAAACAATGACACATTGGATTGCAGGTGAATGGGTACAAGGTCAGGGTGAAGCATTTACGTCTCTGTCGCCGTACAACCAAGAAGTGATCTGGCAAGGCAAAGGTGCAACGGCAGAGCAGGTGAACCAAGCGGTATCTGCAGCGCGTGAAGCGTTTATTGACTGGAAAAAGCGTTCATTTTCAGAGCGTGAGGCAATCGTGTTGGCTTTTGCGGAGAAAGTAAAAGAGAACAGCGAAAAAATCGCCGAAGTGATTGCCAAAGAAACCGGTAAGCCGATTTGGGAAACGCGCACTGAAGCAGCAGCCATGGCAGGTAAAATTGCCATTTCGATTCGCGCTTATCATGACCGCACTGGTGAGGCGAGCCGTGAAGCAGCAGGCAACCAAATCGTATTGCGCCACCGCCCATTGGGCGTGATGGCGGTGTTTGGTCCTTACAACTTCCCAGGCCACCTACCAAATGGTCACATTGTGCCTGCGCTACTGGCTGGTAACACGGTAGTCTTCAAACCGTCTGAGCAAACGCCATGGACGGGTGAATTGGCAATGAAGCTATGGGAAGATGCCGGTCTGCCGAAAGGCGTGATTAACCTTGTTCAAGGCGCGAAAGAAACTGGTATCGCCCTCGCTGACGCAAAAGGCATCGATGGCGTACTGTTTACGGGTAGCGCAAATACGGGGCATGTATTACACCGTCAATTTGCGGGTCAACCGAGCAAGATGCTCGCACTAGAAATGGGTGGTAATAACCCGATGGTGATCTCTGATAAATATGGTGATTTGGATGCCACGGTTTACACCATCATCCAGTCAGCGTTTATCAGTGCTGGGCAGCGTTGTACGTGTGCTCGTCGTTTGTATGTGCCATTGGGTGAAAAAGGCGATGCGCTTATCACCAAACTCGTTGAAGCGACACGCAATATTCGCGTAGACCAACCATTTGCAGAACCTGCGCCATTTATGGGACCGCAAATTTCGGTCGCGGCAGCCAAGTTTATTCTTGATGCACAAGCTAATCTACAGTCTCTTGGCGGTGAAAGCTTGATTGAAGCGAAAGCAGGAGAGGCGGCGTTTGTTTCTCCAGGCATCATTGATGTAACGAACATTGCTGAGTTACCAGATGAAGAGTACTTCGGCCCACTTCTGCAAGTGGTGCGCTACGAAGGGTTAGACAAAGCCGTGGCGCTAGCAAACGATACGCGCTTTGGCTTATCTGCTGGTTTGGTTTCAACCGACGACCAAGAATGGGAATACTTCGTTGACCACATTCGTGCAGGAATCGTGAACCGTAACCGCCAGCTTACTGGGGCAAGCGGTGATGCGCCATTTGGTGGTCCGGGGGCGTCGGGTAACTTGCGCCCAAGCGCTTACTACGCAGCAGATTACTGTGCGTACCCAATGGCATCAATGGAAGGTCAAGAAACTGTCTTGCCTGCAACATTGAGTCCAGGTGTAGTGCTATAAGTTTTAATAATAGAGTCGCAACTATGCATTGCGGCTCACCTTGCCGGCGCATCATTTAGGTATGGGTTGTAGTGATCGTTGGCAGAACACGAAAAGTGAGCAAAGACTCGGAAAAGCGTGTTGACTGACTGGCATTTACCGTCACAGGTTGATGGTTGCTCGTTCATTATTCTGGACAACTTTTGTTGTGAACGAGCAGCCAACTTCCGCTTACCTTTAAACTCTACATCTCGTAACAAGGAGTCGTTATGACGCCCGATGTGTTATTTGAATCGCTATGGCAAGATTACATTCAACGTCTTTGCCCTTCGGCGGCTAAAGTGCATCAGCTGCTTCAAGAAGATGAGCCTCTGATTAATGATCATATAGCTTTACGTACCTTCAATATCGCGCCTCTTGGTATTGAAACTCTAGCTAAGCCATTTGTAGCTATTGGTTACAAGGCGTGTGGTGATTACGTTTTCGAAAGCAAAAAGCTGGTTGCTAAGCACTATGAGCACCCAGATCCGAAGCAACCTAAAGTATTTATTAGTGAGCTAAAAGTTGAAGAGTGCTCGCCTGAGCTACAAGAGATTGTGAAAAATTTGGTGGCACAAGTCGATGCTGACAAGCTGAACGATAGCGCATTCTTACATGGTGGACGCTTGTGGGATTTAAGCTTTGCTGATTACCAAACGTTGGCTAAAGAAAGTGAGTACGCATCTTGGCTTGCGGCGCATGGTTACGGAGCAAACCACTTCACGGTGAGCGTTAACCAACTCAATGAATATGAAGAAGTGAAGCAGGTAAACGATCATCTGCGTACCGCTGGGTTTACCATTAATGAAAATGGTGGTGAAGTGAAGGGCACTCCTGAGGTGTTGCTAGAGCAGTCATCGACCATGGCAGATAAAGTAGCGGTTCGTTTTAGCGAAGGCACTGAAATTATCCCTGGCGGGTTTTATGAATTTGCTAAGCGCTATCCGATGGAAAATGGTGATTTGTACCCAGGTTTCGTGGCCGCTTCAGCTGACAAAATCTTTGAAAGTACGAATGGCTAAGTTTTAGGGTTAACCTGTTAAGCTTACTCATTAGTGTTCGCTGCACCCTATCTCATTTGGTCATGAGCAAATAAAAAGCCACCAATGTTGCCATTGGTGGCTTTTATAATTTTGTTCGTGTCACTCTAGTTTGAGATTAACGAGTACCGTAAACCACGATGGTTTTACCGTGAGCAGAGATTAGGTTCTGCTCTTCTAGCATCTTCAAAATACGACCTACTGTCTCACGAGAACAGCCAACAATTTGACCGATTTCTTGACGAGTGATCTTGATTTGCATGCCGTCTGGGTGAGTCATTGCGTCTGGTTGTTTTGCAAGGTTCAGAAGCGTCTGAGCGATACGACCAGTTACGTCTAGGAACGCCAGGTCACCCACTTTTTGGCTAGTTACTTGAAGACGACGAGCCATCTGCGCAGAAAGACGCATTAGGATGTCTGGGTTTACTTGGATAAGCTGACGGAACTTCTTGAAAGAAATTTCAGCAACTTCACAAGGAGATTTAGCACGAACCCAAGCTGTGCGCTCTTGGTCTTCCTCGAATAGACCAAGTTCACCAATAAAGTCTCCTTGGTTTAGGTAAGAAAGGATCATCTCCTTACCTTCTTCGTCTTTGATAAGAACCGCAACAGAACCTTTAACGATGTAGTACAAAGTTTCTGCCTTTTCGCCCGCGTGAATTAGCGTGCTCTTTGAAGGGTACTTATGAATATGACAGTGTGAAAGAAACCACTCTAATGTTGGGTCGGTTTGAGGTTTACCTAGAACCATAATATCTCACTTCCTCTGCAGGGTACGCTTGCGCTATCCATATTTTAGCTAAGCCTGAATTAGGCCTACTAGAATAAGAGCACTTTTTATATGCTGCAAGCTCTCTTGTGTTTCGGTAAGAAATAGTATCCTTTTTCGAAAACGATTTCTTGATTTTAATCGTGCCATGATTGAGATTTTGTAAGCAAAACTGTGCACATGATCACGGTATGAAAAGTAAACATCTTCGCAGGCAGGTTTTTAGCCAATTTTCCCTGTTTCGATGAGCTGTTGTAGGATAGGCCGAACTATGAGCTCCATTGCAAAGCTCATCTTACCGCCGGGTACGACAATCGTGTTGTGGCGTGACATGAATGAGCCATCAATCATGGCCAGCAGATATGGGAAGTCGACATTCTTGATACCGCGTAGGCGAATCACCACAAAACTCTCATCCAAACTAGGGATGCCTTTTGCATTAAGTGGGTTGGAAGTATCAACGGTCGGTACGCGCTGGAAGTTGATGTGAGTACGAGAAAACTGCGGAGTGATATAGTTGAGGTAATCGTCCATGGAGCGCACGATTGAGTCCATTACCGCTTCACGCGAATGGCCGCGATCGCGAGTGTCACGTACGAATTTTTGGATCCACTCTAAGTTCACAATCGGCACCATGCCAATTAAGAAATCCACATGTTGAGCAACATTAACATCGCCATCGACCACGCCACCATGTAACCCTTCATAAAACAGCACGTCGCTGTTTTCGGGTAAGTCTTGCCACGGTGTAAACGTGCCTGGCATTTGATTGTAGGGAACCGCTTCGTCAAACGTGTGCAGATAACGGCGCACGCTGCCAGTGCCGTCATGCCCGAACTTACGGAAAAACTCTTCTAATCCCGGGAAGTCATTAGCTTGTGGGCCAAAGTAGCTAATGTGTCGACCTTGCTCGCGGGCTTTGCGGATTTCGATGTCCATTTCTGGGCGAGTAAAGCGATGGAAGCTATCGCCTTCAACCCATGCGGGTTTAACGTTCATCATATTGAACATTTTACGGAAGGCTTCAGATGTAGTGGTCGTGCCGGCACCGGACGAACCAGTAACCGCAATAATTGGGTGTTTAGCTGACATGACAAACCTTGTCGAAAATTACTTACCTGTAATGTGCAGTAGAGTTACTACTGCACGGTCGATATCCCACTATAGCACGTAACAATACCTTGTCATCGAGTGGGATACGGTAAAATGTGAAGGGTCTAAAATTTTGTTTTATGCTGAATATCGACGGTTTCGTGTAGCTCAGAGAACACGATAACCGCTTCACCTTTTTCCAATTGAGCTTTAACTTGATCAATTTTGTCTTGCAAAGAAACCTCGACGGTTCCGTAATCCGTTCCTTCGCGTAAGACGAATTCACGAATTAAGTTTTCCAATGTTTCCGGCGCAATGTCTTGCCATGGAATGATCATAAATACCTCTAACTTTTATGATGAGCGGCTAGTTTACTGCGTTCGTTGCTTGGATACAGCAGAAAGGTAATCTGCGGCGATACTTTCGTAATACGCGGGCAGCGCTTCCTCCAACCAAAACTTAGGTTTTAACGCCGTTCCTGTCAGGAAGCCAACATGGCCACCGTGTTCAAAGAGACGGTAATCAATGTTATCTGGCAGAACAAACTTCGGGATCACATCGTCGGTCATGAACGGATCGTCTTTGGCATGGATGATCAGTGTCGGTAGCGTGATTTGCTGTAGTTTACTTAAGCCAGAGCATTGGTCGTAATAATCTTGTGCGTCTTTAAAGCCATGCAATGGTGCCGTAATCAAATCATCGAATTCATACAATCGTGTGACACGTTTTATTGAGTTGTAGGACAGCGCAAGCTCGCCATGCAGTAGATGATGCTTTTGTAACGCGTTACGTTTCAGTGAAGAAAGCAGATAACGGCGATACACTTTCGAAAAGCCTTGTTCTATACGGTTTGCACACGCCGCTAGGTCTAAAGGCGCTGAGATAATAGTCGCTGCATTCAAAATAGGGTGGTCTTTATATTGGGCTAAATAATTCGCCAACATGTTACCGCCAAGAGAAATACCAACTGCAACTTTGGGATTATCAGGAAAACGTTGTTCAAGGTGCTCTAGGAAGTAACGAGCATCCGTCACTTCACCCGAGTGGTAAGCTCGTGCTTTTTTGTTTGGTTTACCGCTGCAGCCACGAAAATGCATCATCACCGACAGCCATCCAGATTGAGCAAATGCATTCATTAACCCATTGGCATAAGGGCTATAGAAGCACCCCTCTAACCCATGAAATAAAACAAAAATCGGCTTTTTTTGTGCAGGCTCTTGGGTTGGGTCCTCGCTCCACGCGAGATCGAGAAAGTCGCCATCGGATGTATCGAGGGTTTGCCAAATCGGCGTAAACAACGCTTTTTTGCGAATAAAACGCGGCAAAAGCGTTTGGAGATGCGGGTTTTTGATCCCGGCGGCTGCGAAAAATTGTGTCATACCTAACTGCTCTTATGCGGTCCTTCGGTGTTCGTTGAAGAACTTATTAATATAATCCTTTATAAAGATTATAGGTATTCTACAGATTTATGGGCGTTTTGGTGGTTGAATGTTTGGCACCGGAATAGCAAAGGCTTGCTGCAAATGCTCCCCACCGAGTTGACGACAGTATCTCAACGTCAGTGGGTCACCATCATTTTTGAGTAGTGCAAGTGAGTTAATGCAGTCCACCAAATCCGCTTGTTGCTGCTTTTCTAGTTGCAGCTCAAACTGCAAGGTCTCACGATACAAAGCGT
This sequence comes from Vibrio sp. Vb1018, assembly GCF_033338775.1. NCBI lineage: Bacteria > Pseudomonadati > Pseudomonadota > Gammaproteobacteria > Vibrionales > Vibrionaceae > Vibrio > Vibrio sp. Vb1018. The sequence continues at coordinate 14,359 of NZ_JAWOTI010000029.1, read as the reverse complement.
CATTGACTTGAGACTTAAGGTGGCGACGAAGGTCGCGAAAGGAGTGAAGTAAAGTTTCGCTCCTACCTAGACAGTCTTGCACCAAGGGCCAGTCTTTTTCTTGGAAAATGAGTTGCTGCTCATCGAGCCATCTGAGCAGCAGGAGTAGGTTCACGTTACCGTGGTAGTTGTTCTGTAATGATAAACACGCCTCTTTCACTTCTCGCACACCATAAAATTGCAGACTAAACTGCCAAAGGTGTTCTAGGGTGAGTGTGTATTCAGCGTGTTGATTACTCATTGATTAAACTCTAGCTCCATCTGCTCCAACGTTTCTTGAGCAGACATCCATTCCATTTCAATTTCTTCGAGCTCAGCTTTACTGGAAGCTTGAAGTGCCAGCACTTGGTTAAGTTTAGCTTTATTTTCGGCCGCATACAGTGAGTTGTCCGCCAATTGTTCTTCAGCTTCGGCCAGTGCAGCACCTAACTTATCCATTTTATTTTCTAGTTGTGTCAGCGTTTTGCGAATTGGCGCTGTCTGTTTTCGAAACTCTGCATCGCGACGTTTTTGCTCTTTCTTCGCAGCTGCGCTGTTGGCCGTATCTTTGCTTGGCTGCGCAGCCTGCGCTTCTTTGCGTTCCGCTCTTTGTTGTTCGGTTAACCATTTATAATAGTCATTTAAATCACCGTCGAACGGAGCAACTTGTCGATCATGCACTAAATACAAGTCATCGGTCGTAGCGCGCAGTAAATAGCGGTCGTGCGAAACAATCACCATCGCACCTTCGAATGTTTGCAGTGCCATCGTAAGTGCTTGGCGCATGTCCAAGTCTAAGTGGTTGGTCGGTTCATCAAGTAGCAACAGGTTTGGCTTTTGCCACACAATTAAAGCCAATACCAAACGGGCTTTTTCGCCACCAGAAAACGGCGCAACTTTTTCTAGTGCTTTGTCACCTTGGAAGCCAAAGCTACCTAGGTAATCACGTAGCTGCTGTTCGGTTTGATCGGGTGCGATTTGCATCATGTGTTGCAGCGGCGTTTCTTCAGGATGAAGCGTTTCTAACTGGTGCTGAGCGAAGTAACCAATTTTCACGCCTTGTGAGTAAGTTAGGTCACCACCTTGCGCGTTAAGTTCACCAGAGAGCAGCTTGATTAAGGTCGATTTACCCGCACCATTACGGCCGAGTAGACCAATACGACTGCCAGGAACCAAGTTCAAGCGGATCTTCTCTAAGATGAGGTTGTCACCGTAACCTGCAGATACTTCATCCATCATCATGATTGGGTTTGGCAGCGCAGCTGGCTCACGGAATTGAAAGCTAAATGGGTTATCGAATTGAGCTGGCAGTACTTTTTCCATGCGCTCCAAAGCTTTGATACGGCTTTGGGCTTGGCGTGCTTTTGATGCTTTGTAACGGAAGCGGTCGATGTAGCTTTGCATGTGCGACATCTGCTTCTGTTGCTTTTCAAACATCGCTTGTTGCAACACCATCTTTTGTGCGCGTTGGTTTTCGAATGACGAGTAGTTACCCGTGTATTCGTTCAGCTGCTGATTCTCGATGTGAATGATGCGACCAACAATTGGATCAAGGAAGTCTCGGTCGTGCGAGATCAGAATCAGCGTGCCAGGGTAGTTTTGTAGCCAACGCTCTAACCACATTACCGCGTCCAAATCCAAGTGGTTGGTTGGTTCGTCGAGTAGCAGTAGATCAGAACGACACAATAGCGCTTGAGCCAAGTTAAGACGCATACGCCAACCACCCGAGAATTGGGTCAAACTCCAACTCATTTGCTCTTGGCTGAACCCTAAACCATCGAGCAGTTCTGCCGCGCGAGCGCGAATGCTGTAACCACCAATGGTTTCAATTTTACCGTGTATCTCGGCAACCAAGGTGCCGTTGTCTTGTGCTTCCGCTTCAGCCAACTGCTTTTCGAGTGCTCGGTACTCGCGATCACCATCAATGACGTATTCCAGTGCAGTGCGCTCTAGCGCAGGCGTTTCCTGTGCGACCCAGGCCAACTCCCAGTGTTGAGGTTGGCTAAATGAGCCAGCATCAATTGACAGTTCATCTTTCAGTAGGGCAAACAGCGTTGATTTACCGCAGCCGTTTTTGCCCACAAGACCGACTTTATCGCCAGGGTGAATAGTCGCAGAAGCTTGGTCTAAAAGAGGTTTACCGCCACGCAGTAACTGAATATCAGAGAAGGTAATCATAAAGTTTTCATTCACTTTGCGCAGTGCGCGTTGCTTGGTTACATAGCGAAGTGGTTTCAATCGTTTTTAAAGCCACTTGGGTATATATCTAGCGGTGAATAGTAGGGGTATTGGCCGGAAAAGTCGATTGATTCGCTTTAATTGCATTATGCTGTACAAAAAAGTATAACAATTTGATAACGGATAAAAATAACCACAAGGACGACCATTTGGCTGTTGCACCGTCTATTCTCCCAAAAGTTCTGGTCATTTATGCTCATCCAGAGCCACATAACTCGATTGCCAATCAAGTGATGATAAAAAAAGCTCAGTCGCTTGATCACGTCACTGTGCACGATCTTTACGGTGTTTACCCTGATTTCTTTATTGATGTGAATTACGAACATGAGTTGTTGCTCGCTCACGATGTGATCGTATTTCACCATCCACTTTATATGTATTCATGTCCAGCCCTATTAAAAGAGTGGCTAGACCGAGTGTTAGGTAAAGGCTTTGCGTTTGGCGGAGGTGCGGCGCTAGAAGGAAAATACTGGCGCAGTGTCATTACAACAGGTGGTAAAGAAGAAGCCTTCAGCGCGAAGGGGTACAACAAATACCCACTTGAGCAAATCTTGCAACCGTTTGAACTGACGGCAGCCCTATGCCAAATGCACTGGATTGAACCTCTGGTGTTGTATTGGTCAAGAAATGTTTCGGATATTGAACGCTACGAACATGCCGAGTTATACCGTGGATGGCTGAGTAACCCACTTGAAAACTGGCAAGCGGCAGATCGAGGAGGTCAGTATGGCGATCACCAGTGAGTTTCTTCAAAGCAGTGTGGTCTTTCTTTCGGCTGCGGTTATTGCGGTGCCGATTGCTCAGCGCCTTGGGCTTGGCTCGGTTTTAGGTTATTTACTCGCTGGTGTGTTGATTGGCCCATGGGGGCTTGGCTTAATTAGCGACGTTGATGCCATTTTGCATTTTGCCGAGCTTGGGGTTGTGTTGTTACTGTTTTTGATAGGGCTGGAATTAAACCCTAAAAAATTGTGGCAGATGCGAGGGCCGATTTTAGGTTTAGGCGGTGCGCAGGTTGTGGTCACGACCGCCGTGATTGGTAGTGTCGTCAGTATGTTTGGCGTAAGCATGCAAGTGAGTTTGGTGATCGGGATGGGGTTGGCGCTGTCCTCGACGGCGATTGCGCTTAAAGTCATTGAAGAGCAAGGGCTTAATGGTACCGAAACGGGGCAATCTGGTTTTGCGGTGCTGCTCTTTCAAGATATTGCAGTGATCCCGATGCTGGCGATGTTGCCCTTGCTAGCAGGCGGGCATAGTGGTGGAAGTTGGTTGGATGTCTTCACTATTTTAGGCAGTGTGGTAGCACTGTTGATTGGAGGTCACTTTTTACTACGTCCGCTATTTCGTTTTGTCGTGATGAGCGGCGTTCGTGAGCTCTTTACCGTTGCTGCACTTTTAGTCGTGCTTGGCATTTCGGTCGTGATGCAAAAGCTTGGCCTTTCGATGGCATTGGGGACTTTTTTAGCAGGCGTTTTGCTGGCAGAGAGTGAGTATCGCCATGAGCTGGAAATCGCTATCGAGCCATTTAAAGGTCTGTTGTTGGGGTTATTCTTTATTGCGGTGGGCATGGCGGTAAACTTGGGGTTATTGGCATTACACCCTTTAGAGATTCTCGGTGCGGTGGTGGCTTTGGTCGTGGTTAAGGGTTTGGTTTTGTATGCATTGGCGAGAGCTGCCCGTGTCGGAGCCAAAGCGAGAAGCCGTATGGCTGCAATTTTGAGCCAAGGCGGTGAGTTTGCCTTTGTCATATTTACCGCGGCGAGCCAAGAGGGCATTTTGTCCAAAGAGCAAGTGGCGTTTCTGTTGGTGGTGGTCAGTCTATCCATGGTGACGACTCCTCTTTTGCTGATGGGACAAAAGAAGTGGTTTGCTCATACCCTGAATCAAGAAGAAGAGGGCATGACCACGAAAGTCGTGGATCGCCGACCACGCGTTATCATTGCAGGCTTTGGACGTTTCGGTCAGATCGTCGGACGTTTAATGTATGCCAATAAAATCAAAGTGACAGTATTAGAAAGTGATGCCAGCCAAATCCACCTATTACGTAAGTATGGTTACAAAGTGTTTTATGGCGATGCTACACAAATTGACCTATTGAGGGCTGCTGGCGCTGATAAAGCGGAAGCATTGATTATTTGTACTGATTCACCTGATGAGGTGATGGCCATCGTGGACATTTGTCGCGTGCACTTCCCGAAACTTAAGTTGTTAGCCCGAGCAAGAAGCCGTGTCGAGGCTTACCAGTTAATGAGTCATGGTGTAGAGAATTACTCTCGTGAAACATTTTTAGGGGCGCTAGATCTCGGTCGCCAAGCGCTCGTAGAACTGGGTATGCATCCTTATCAAGCAAAGCGGGCAGAAGCACATTTTCGCAAGTTAGATAATGCTATGCTTAAGGACTTATTGCCTCAACACAATGAAGATAAGAAATTAGCTCAAAGAGCGAAAGAGGCCCGCAAAGAGCTAGAAGAAATATTTGGTCGTGAAATGGAGAGCGACCATCAGTCACCTAATCATTGGAAGTAGTACTTGAGCCAAGACTCAAGCTAAGGAAATAGCGTGAAAATCAAGAAACGTTTTATTGCCGGCGCTAGCTGCCCAAATTGCAGCCAGCAAGATACCCTGCGCTGGTGGATTGAAAATAACATCGAGTTAGTTGAGTGTGTCGAGTGTGAGTTTACAGAGCAGCGCAAACCACAATCTGTAGAGAAAAATAAACACTCAGATCAGGAAATGATCGGAATTTTTAAGCCGGAATAATTGAACTTCGATAATTGATCCCCATAATACACCCAGATATCTCAGTACTTAACCCCATTCAGGTTAAGTCAATTAATCTCCCTGGAGTTAGTATGAAAATTGAAAAGAACGTTGTTGCAAGCCTTGCATACAAAGTAATGATGGAAGACGGTGTCGTTGTTGATCAATCAACAGCAGAAGCACCCCTAGATTACCTTCACGGTCACAACAACCTAATCACAGGTCTTGAAAAAGAACTTGAAGGTAAAGTGGCTGGCGACAAGTTCTCAGTAACGGTAGCTCCTGAAGAAGCTTACGGTGAGCACAACGATGCGCTAGTACAGCGCGTTCCTGCGGACGTATTCCAAGGCGTTGAGCAAATCGAAGTGGGCATGCGCTTCCTAGCTGACACTGACCAAGGTCCAATCCCTGTTGAAGTAACAGAAGTTGACGGCAACGAAGTGGTTGTTGACGGTAACCATATGTTAGCTGGTCAAACACTAACTTTCGAAGTAGAGGTTATGTCTACACGTGAAGCAACAGCAGAAGAGATCGAACACGGTCACATCCACCAAGGTGGTGGCTGTTGTGGTGGTCACGATCATGACCACGATCACGAAGAAGAAGGCGGCTGCTGTGGCGGCGGTAGCTGTGGTTCTCACTAATCATAAGCTCCTTCACTAGATAATCTTATCTAGCAAAGCTTTGAAAAGCGCAAGTTGAGTTTTCAACTTGCGCTTTTTGTTTATCTAAGGTGTAGTGCCAACCATACAAGGAATAACAGTTGGACAAAGTGATGACGAAACCTTTCTCGATTGCCATTCATGGTGGTGCGGGCACCATCTTGCGTGAACAGATGAGCGATGAGCTGCAACAATCCATCTTGGCGGATTTAGAAGCTGCGGTAAAAGCGGGACATCAAATTCTAGAAACGGGCGGTGAAGCCTTAGATGCCGTCGTAGCGGCAGTGAAAGTATTGGAAGACTCTCCTAACTTTAATGCGGGTAAAGGCTCAGTGCTGACCAACAACGAAATGGTTGAAATGGACGCTTCTGTGATGGATGGGCGAAACCTTGCAGCAGGTGCGGTCGCAGGTGTTCGTCATATTAGAAACCCAATTGAGCTCGCTCGTGACGTGATGCGAAACAGCAATCATGTGTTGTTGGTGGGTGAGGGCGCAGAGAAGTTTGCTTTTGAGCAAGGCCATGAGTATACCGAGCAAGATTACTTCTTTACTGATCGCCGTTATGAGCAGTTGCTGTCTATGCGTGAGAAAGGACTGTTTGCTTTGTCGGAATCTCGTTACCCAGATGACCGTAAGCACGGTACGGTTGGTGCGGTAGCGTTAGATCAACAAGGCAACTTAGCCGCTGCCACCAGTACGGGTGGCGTGACGAATAAGAAATACAACCGAGTCGGAGATTCGGCTCTGATTGGTTGTGGTACGGTGGCCGAAAATGGCGTTGTGGCAGTTTCCACTACGGGTGTCGGTGAGTTCTTTATTCGTAAACGTGTTGCGGAAGACGTTGCAGCACGTATGCGTTACTTACAAGAAGATATTCATACGGCTTGTGAACACATTATCCAAGGTGCTCTCAAACAGATGGGCGGAGAGGGCGGTTTGATTGCCATTGATGCTAAAGGTGAGATGCACTTTGCGATGAACAGTTCTGGCATGTACCGAGCAGGCATTAATACGCAAGGCGAGCTGAGCGTTAAAATCTACGCCGACGAATAGCTTCTTCTTGAGTACCTTCTTAAGTAATTAATACAACAAAGCCCAGAACATGTTCTGGGCTTTATGCTATTTGAGCCTGCATTTTAATAATGCGGTGGTGGGGTTTCTTCTGACGGATCGGCTAAATTCGACGAGTCCATATTTTTTACTTTACCTACCACATATTTCATCTGATCGAGCATCTTGGTAATTTGCAGTTGTTGCTGCGATAAAGCGCCGTTCAGATCTTCAATAGTCTGTTCTTGGAACGCAAGCTGACATTCTAAGTCATTAATGCGTGCTTCCAATTGCTGAATGATTTTTTCTGTCATGATCCGTTCTCTAACTGCCAAGCTTGGGCAATACCTGCTGAAGTAGCAGTAATTACGCGTTGTTTTGAATCAAAGGCTGCATCATACACGACCGCACGGGGAGGGCGAGTGTCTTTTTTGGGCTCCACTTCAAATCCACTCATTCGTTTTCCGGTTTGAGTATCCCATATCGACACACGGCCAGAAGGGCTTCCTGTGACTAGTTGAGTCCCGTCGTCAGAAAATCGTGCGGTAGAGAAAATTAATTGGCGTGACCAACTGCTCAACTGTGTGACTTCTTGTCCAGTTTTTAAATTCCAAACAATCGCTTGGTTTCCGCCATCAGATGTCATTGCTAATTTTCCATCTCTTTGCAGGGCCACGCGAACAATTCGTTGTTCATGTTCGAAGGTTCGTAGTACTTGTCCGGTTTCGGTATCCCACAGATACGCTTTATAGTCATTACCTCCGGTTAGGGCGAAGCGCCCATTAGGAGAAATGGCCACGGAATTGACTTTTTCACGATGCGCAAGGAACTCCATGCGACGCCCGGTGACTAAGTTGACATAAATTGCTTTACCGTTGGATAACCCAAGCAGAACTTGTTCACCATTACTGGTGATATCAACGTCGCGAATGAGCGCATCAGAGATAGACCAAAGGCCTTCGGATTGCGTCCAGCCTAGGTCCCAAACTGCGAAGTTCATTTGGCTTGCTGTAATTGCGTAGCGACCATTGTCAGATATGCGGATATGGGAAACCACATTGGCATCGGCATCGAGTTCACCCAGATTGGCTAGTTGTTCATTTTGCTCTAGGTCCCACAACATCAAATGACGTTGTTGAGAATAGAGCAGAGCAAACCGTCCATCTCTGCTAAGTGCGAAGCTCGTCGCACCTTGAGGTTCTATCGGCCAACGCTGCACTTCACGCTCGGCGAAAAAGCAACCATTTAACGTGGTGATGACAATTAAATATAGGAATAAATGAAAAATTCTTTGCATCACATCTAATAATCCGGTTTGTGTCTTAAGACATATAGCTAGTATATTGGTATAACGATTGTCTTCACTAGTCTCATAGAAGATTTGTGCACAACAACCAATGGCAGAGCCATTATTGGGAGAATTTAATGAAATCAGTTTTAAAAGTGTCGCTACTTGCTGCAACAGTTATGCTAGCGGTAGGTTGTCAGAAAGAAGAAACTAAAACAGAAACCGCACCTCAAGCAGAACAAGTTCAAGCAGAAACCGGCAAAGCGGTTCACTTTAAAACCGACGACGACAAAGCGGCATACGCAATCGGTGTTTCATTTGCTAACTACCTAAGCACAAGCATCGACAAGCCAAGCGAAATCGGCATTAATCTTAACAAAGATTTGGTACTAAAAGGTATCGAAGACGTCTTCAAAGGCAATGCTGAATTGAATGAAGAAGAAACACGTGCAGCACTAGAATCTCTAGACAAGCGTGTTGCAGAAAAGATGCAAGCACAAGCGGCTGAGAAAGCAGCTGAAGCGAAAAAAGCTGGCGATGACTTCCGTGCTGAGTTTGAGAAGCAAGAAGGCGTAGTGAAGACAGATACAGGTCTTCTATACCAAGTAATGACACCAGCTGAAGGTGAGAAGCCAAAAGACACTGATACGGTTCAAGTACACTACAAAGGTACTCTGATCGACGGTACTCAGTTCGACAGCTCATACGATCGTGGTGAACCTGCAACGTTCCCACTTAACCGTGTAATCCCAGGTTGGACAGAGGGTGTTCAGCTAATGCCTGTGGGTTCTAAATTCAAATTCGTTATCCCGCCAGAGCTAGCATACGGTGACCAAGACACACCAAGCATTCCTGCTAACTCAACGCTAGTATTTGAAGTTGAGCTGCTAAAAGTTGAGAACGACAACGCAGAGCAATAACAATAAGCTGCGATAAGTTATTGAAAAAGGTCCGTTTAACGGGCCTTTTTTGTTCTAGGTCACTAGTTGGTGAGTTTGCTAGGTTGCTTTTCAAATTTTCTGATAAACTTACACCAATTTGTTGATTTTTCGCTCGAAGGCTTATGACAACTACAGAAACAATAAACGCGGAGATGTTGCTCGAAATGGAATCCGTTAACGTGATGCCGTTTACCGAGCACGACAAAATCATTTTAAGATCTTATGAGGCGGTCGTGGATGGTATCGCCAGCCTGATAGGTCCATTTTGTGAAATCGTTCTTCACTCTCTAGAAGACTTAAATACCTCTGCAATTAAAATCGCTAACGGTGAAAACACGGGGCGCCAAGTCGGCTCACCAATCACTGATTTAGCGCTTAAGATGCTAAAAGACATCGAAGGCTCGGAGCGCAACTTCTCACGTTCGTACTTTACCCGTGCAAAAGGTGGCGTGTTGATGAAGTCGATTACTGTCGCCATTCGTAATGGCGAAAATCGCGTGATTGGTTTGTTGTGTATCAACGTCAACTTGGATGCGCCTTTCTCGCAAGTCCTTCAGTCTTTCATGCCGACGCAAGAAGCGAAAGAAGCGGCTTCCTCGGTCAACTTTGCTAGTGATGTAGAAGAGCTGGTGGACCAAACTGTTGAACGCACCATCGAAGAGATCAATGCGGATAAGTCCGTGTCTAACAACACCAAAAATCGCCAGATCGTGATGGAGTTGTACGACAAAGGTATCTTCGATATTAAAGATGCCATCAACCGTGTCGCGGATCGCCTTAATATTTCAAAACACACCGTTTACTTGTACATTCGTCAACGTAAAACCGAGGATGATGAAAGGTGAGCAAACTGACTTACACGTTAGTGGTGAATGGTCCCGTTTATGGCAGCCAGTCAGCGCGCAGTGCTTATCAGTTCGCCAAAGCGGTGATAGAGCAAGGCCATCAGCTAGTGAGCGTCTTCTTTTATCAAGATGGTGTGACTAATGGTACTGCTTTGAGTGTGCCAGCCAACGATGAGTTTGATCTCAATAAGGCGTGGCAGTCTTTGGCTAAAGAGCATAGTGTTCGCCTAGAAACTTGTGTCGCGGCCGCTTTGCGTCGCGGGATTGTAAGTGAAGAAGAAGCGAATCAACATGGTTTGGTTCAGAACAATCTAGCCGATGGTTTTGAACAAGCAGGCTTAGGTAGCCTAGCTGAAGCGATGTTAACCCAAGACAGAGTGGTACAGTTTTGAGTCAGTTAACTTATCTATTTCGTAGTGCGCCACATGGCAGTGCAGCTGGTCGTGAAGGTGTGGATGCACTGTTAGCCGCGTCGGCTTACTGTGAAGATATCAGCGTCATTTTCATGGGGGACGGGGTATACCAGCTTCTACTCGGACAAGACCCCAACAATATTTTGAGTAAAGATTACGCGCCGATGTTAAAGCTTTTCGATTTATACGACATCGAACAAGTCTTTGTGTGTTCAGAGTCGTTAACCCAGCGAGGTTTGGCGCAAGCGGATTTAGTCATTGAGGCCCAAGCGTTAAGCTCAGAACAGCTCAAAGATAAGTTACGACACGCTGGCAAGCTACTGTCTTTTTGAGGAAGTTATGTTACACATCATAAAAACAGTCTCTGCTCTAGAAGACGCCATGCCCTTATGCAGTGAACAGGATGACATCTTACTTATAGAAGATGCAGTGTACGCTGCTAACTCGCAACATAAAGCATTTTCCCACCTAAAAAACCGCAGCGTATTTGTGTTAGAGAGCGATACTCAAGCTCGCGGTATTGCAAATCGTATCAGTCCATCGCTGACGATTGTGAATTACTCAGGCTTCGTTGAGCTAACAGCAAATCAGGATAAATCCCTAACTTGGGATTGAACAAGATTTGCTGTCGACAAAGCTTTACGGATGAATTGTTCTAATTGAACAAAAAAGATCCGTATATTTCTTGACACACCTCTCACTGCTGCATAGAATTTTGCGTCCCTAACTGCATTGGCAGTTGGGGATAGATTTTTCACAAAGCTTACTTTCAAGTAAATCAGGAGCTAGTTAATGGCAACTATTAACCAGTTGGTACGTAAGCCACGTGCAAAGCAAGTTGTTAAAAGCAACGTGCCTGCACTAGAAGCGTGCCCACAAAAACGTGGTGTATGTACTCGTGTTTACACTACTACACCTAAAAAACCTAACTCAGCACTTCGTAAAGTTTGTCGTGTACGTCTGACAAACGGCTTCGAAGTTACATCGTACATCGGCGGTGAAGGTCACAACCTTCAAGAGCACTCAGTTGTTCTAATCCGTGGTGGTCGTGTTAAAGACCTTCCAGGTGTGCGTTACCACACTGTTCGCGGCGCACTAGACTGTGCTGGCGTAAATGACCGTAAACAAGGTCGTTCTAAGTACGGTGTGAAGCGTCCTAAGTCTTAATGGATTCCGTTAAGTAAGGCCAAACACTAAATTATTTTTAATTTTTTGAAAAAACTGAAAAGTTTTGGATAAAACCTGAAGAAGACAACGGAGATAAATCCATGCCACGTCGTCGCGTCATTGGTCAGCGTAAGATCCTTCCAGATCCAAAATTCAAATCTGAATTGCTGGCAAAATTCGTTAACATCCTAATGGTTGACGGTAAAAAATCTACTGCAGAGAAAATCGTTTACACTGCACTAGATGCTATGGCTGAAAAGTCTGGTAAAGACCACTTAGCTATTTTTGAAGAAGCTCTTGAAAACGTTCGCCCAGCGGTAGAGGTTAAATCTCGCCGTGTTGGTGGTTCAACTTACCAAGTACCTGTAGAAGTACGTCCGGTTCGCCGTAACGCACTTGCTATGCGTTGGTTGGTTGAAGCTGCGCGCAAGCGTGGTGAAAAATCTATGGCTCAACGCCTAGCTGCTGAAATGCTAGACGCGTCTGAGAACAAAGGTACTGCGGTTAAGAAACGTGAAGACGTTCACCGCATGGCTGACGCAAACAAAGCGTTCGCTCATTACCGTTGGTAATACCTTCTGTGCTGCGAGGTTCTCTCGCAGCACTTTTCTATACTCTAAGGTACACCTTAGTAAGAGGATACAATCGTGGCTCGTAAAACTCCTATTGAGCTATACCGTAATATCGGTATCTGTGCTCACGTAGATGCAGGAAAAACAACCACAACTGAGCGTATTCTGTTCTACACTGGCCTTTCTCACAAAATCGGCGAAGTTCACGATGGTGCAGCAACCATGGACTGGATGGAGCAGGAGCAGGAGCGTGGTATCACTATCACATCCGCTGCGACTACTACATTCTGGCGTGGTATGGAAGCACAGTTCCCTGAGCATCGCGTAAACATCATTGATACCCCTGGACACGTTGACTTTACTATCGAAGTAGAGCGTTCTCTTCGTGTACTTGATGGTGCTGTGGTTGTGTTCTGTGGCTCATCTGGTGTTGAACCTCAGTCTGAAACTGTATGGCGTCAAGCAGACAAATACCACGTTCCACGTTTGGTATTTGTAAACAAGATGGACCGTGCGGGCGCAGACTTCCTACGCGTTGTGAACCAAATTAAGAATCGTCTTGGTGCGACTCCTGTTCCAATCCAGCTGAACGTTGGTGCGGAAGATGAGTTCAGAGGTGTCATCGACCTTATCAAGATGAAAATGATCAACTGGAATGATGCCGATCAAGGCACTTCGTTTACTTACGAAGACATCCCAGCTGACATGATTGAACTTGCTGAAGAGTGGCGCAACCACATGGTTGAATCCGCTGCTGAAGCTAGCGAAGAGCTGATGGACAAGTACCTTGAAGAAGGTGAATTGACTGAAGCTGAGCTCAAACAAGCTCTACGTACTCGCACACTAAATAACGAAATCGTACTGGCTACTTGTGGTAGTGCGTTTAAGAACAAAGGTGTTCAAGCGGTACTGGATGCAGTAGTTGAGTTCTTGCCATCGCCTGTTGACGTACCTGCAATTAAAGGTGTCGACGAAAGAGAAAATGAAGTTGAGCGTCATGCTGACGACAACGAACCTTTCTCAGCGCTAGCGTTTAAGATTGCGACTGACCCATTCGTGGGCACGCTAACTTTCATGCGTGTTTACTCCGGTGTTGTAAACTCGGGTGACGCTGTTTACAACTCAGTAAAAGAGAAGAAAGAGCGTTTCGGTCGTATCGTTCAGATGCATGCGAATAAGCGTGAAGAAGTGAAAGAAGTTCGCGCTGGTGATATTGCAGCTGCTATCGGTCTGAAAGACGTAACAACAGGTGACACACTGTGTGATCAGAACCACAAAGTGATTCTAGAACGCATGGAGTTCCCTGAACCAGTTATTCAGATTGCTGTAGAGCCTCGTTCTAAGGCAGACCAAGAGAAAATGGCTATCGCGCTAGGTAAACTAGCAGCGGAAGATCCATCATTCCGCGTGGAAACGGACGACGAATCAGGTCAGACTCTGATCTCTGGTATGGGTGAACTTCACCTAGACATTATCGTTGATCGTATGAAGCGTGAATTCAGCGTTGATTGTAACGTTGGTAAACCTCAGGTTGCTTACCGTGAAACCATTCGTGGTAAAGCGGAAGTTGAAGGTAAGTTTGTTCGTCAATCAGGTGGTCGTGGTCAATACGGTCATGTTTGGGTCAAACTTGAGCCTTCTGAGCCTGGTGAAGGTTTCGTATTCGTAGACGAAATCGTGGGCGGTGTGATTCCTAAGGAATACATCAGCTCGGTATCGAAAGGTATCGAAGAGCAAATGAATAGTGGTGTTCTAGCGGGTTACCCTGTACTAGATATTAAAGCTACACTATTTGATGGTTCTTACCACGATGTAGACTCAAGCGAGATGGCGTTTAAGATCGCTGGCTCGATGGCATTCAAGAAAGGTGCACTAGAAGCACAACCTGTGATTCTAGAACCTATGATGAATGTCGAAGTAACCACTCCGGAAGACTGGATGGGTGACGTTGTTGGTGACCTAAACCGTCGTCGCGGTATCATTGAAGGCATGGACGAAGGTGTGGCTGGTCTTAAGATCATCCGTGCTCAAGTACCACTATCCGAAATGTTCGGTTACGCAACTGATCTACGTTCTGCAACTCAAGGCCGTGCGTCTTACTCTATGGAGTTTCACGAGTACGCTGAAGTGCCGAAAAACTTCGCAGATAAAATTATTGCAGAGCGTGGTTACTAATTGACGATTGAACTGCAAAAAGTTTACGACTTTTTGCGAGATCAGGGCGTCCAAATATTGCGCTAACGGGCGTTGGCGCATAAAATAACAATTTCTGGCGCGTCGTCGATCAATAATGATCACGACGAATCATAACTAGGAAGGAACACGATCGTGTCTAAAGAAAAATTTGAACGTACGAAACCGCACGTTAACGTTGGTACTATCGGCCACGTTGACCACGGTAAAACA
>NZ_JAWOTI010000028.1:0-55248 GCF_033338775.1 Vibrio sp. Vb1018 | reverse complement strand
GCGACACTAGCTCAGTTGGTAGAGCGCAACCTTGCCAAGGTTGAGGTCACGAGTTCGAACCTCGTGTGTCGCTCCAGATTTAAGGCCTAACATGAAAATGTTAGGCCTTTTTCGTATTTTTTGAAAATCTCAAACTTCTTTTCTGTCACAGACTTCGTTAAGTAACGAACCCTTTGTCTCATTGACTCAAGTGATTGTTCATTCTGCCACTGCAAAACATCTTAGCCATTCCTACTAGTCTATGTTTAAACCATCACTTGTGGAGAATAACCACTCTTGCTCCAGGCAAAGCTGTGACGAGAATGCTATCTTTTTAAATGTTCCGGATATAGAAAGGAATGTTTTACGATTAAGCAGCACAACCTTAAACCTCTGTTAGATGAGGTGATGATATCTCAAGAATATTTGTTTAAATAACAGCTGTTTGAGAGAAGCAGAAAAGCATAGCTCATGAATATGAACATGCGAGTTACGATGGGGTATGTTTTGTTGTGATTTACATCACTGTTACTAATATGAAAAATCGTTGCCAGAAGATTTTATTTTGTGATAAATTCGCGCGCAATCTCGGAGCGTAATTAACAACGTTTGATCTCTGGGGGATACGCGTAGTGACCATTCAAGCTGATTGTGACACTGCGTAGGGTAGGTATCGGCAAAGCCTTTTGTCGATAGACGGGATACTAATGCTGTAAACGCGGCATATTAATGGGAAACCCAACATTGAAACCTTTGAATAAACACACACTAATCAGCTTCATACTGCCGAAATGTCCTGTTTTACAAAACGGGTGCATTACAGAACCTTGATTAATCCCTTTTACATATAAAGTCGCGAGTATCGTGGCGGATGATCTGTATTTGTCATTTATGCACTGACAAATGCGGAGGGGTATTCACACCTCCTGTAATTTCATTCTAATGATTATTAATACAGGATACAGAATTATTATAATTCAAGGGATTATGTAGTATGAGCACTGCCTTTGAAGTCGATAGCAATATCGCAAACATTTTTTCGTCTCAAGTTCCTATCGTTGAGGGAACGTATGACTTAACGCCAGATCAAGTATTGATTGATCAGGCTGAGCATGAATCTGAAGTACGTTCTTATCCACGTCGTTTGCCGATCGCAATTAAACAAGCCTTTGGGTGCTTGGTTGAAGATACGCGTGGACAGATCTTTCTAGACTGCCTTGCGGGGGCAGGCACTCTAGCTTTGGGGTATAACCATCCTGAAATAAACCAAGCTCTGAAAGAGCAATTAGATTCAGGACTGCCATATCAGACGCTAGATATTGCAACATCAGCAAAAACGACGTTTATTCAATCTGTTAAGTCTTTTCTTCCTCAAGAGTTAAGCGAGAACAGCGTTATCCAATTTTGTGGCCCGTCTGGAGCTGATGCGGTTGAAGCTGCTATCAAGCTCGCGAAACAGACTACCGGTCGCAACACTATGTTTGCCTTCCGTGGCGCATACCATGGTATGACTAATGGTACGATGGGGATGATGGGTAACTTAGGCACGAAAGCTCGTCGAACTGGTTTGATGTCGGATGTGCACTTTATGCCTTTCCCATACAACCTGCGTTGTCCTTTTGGGCTTGGCGGTGATGAAGGTGCGAAAGCAAGTATTCGCTATATCGATCGTCTTTTAAACGATGATGAGTCAGGCATTATGAAGCCTGCCGCGATTATCGTGGAGCCAGTGCAAGGTGAGGGTGGTGTTGTTCCTGCGCCAGCATTCTGGCTACGAGAGTTACGTCGTATTTGTGATGAACACGGTATCTTACTGATCTTCGATGAGATCCAGTGTGGTGTTGGTAAAACTGGCTACAATTTCGCGTTCGAAGAGTCGGGCATTGTTCCAGATATTCTGTGTTTATCAAAAGCAATTGGCGGTGGATTACCAATGTCGCTATTGGTTATCAACAAGCAACATGATACATGGAAGCCGGGCGAGCACACAGGTACATTTCGTGGTAACCAGTTAGCCATGGTCTCTGGTGCGAAAGCATTAGAAATTATCCAACGTGATAATCTTGTTGAGCATGCCAATATTGCGGGTCAGTACTTGCGCTACGGCCTTGAAAGTATTCAAAAGCGTGTGAACTGTATCGCAGAGGTTCGTGGCAAAGGTTTGATGCTAGGCGTGGAGATTAAAACTCCAAACGGTGAGCTCAATAAATTTGGTGAACCTCAAGCGGATAGTGAACTCACACTTTCTATTCAACGCGCAGCACTCGAGCGTGGCTTGATCGTTGAGAAAGGTGGACGCGAAGGCGCAGTAATTCGTTTCCTTCCTCCTCTTACCATCTCGTTTGAGCAAATCGACTTTGCTTTACGTGTATTTGAAGACGCGATTTTAGCCGCTGGCGGTAGTCACATCGAAACTCAGCCACAAGATGAATGGAAGAAGCATTTCATCCACACTGGAGAGATGGGCAGCAATGAATTTGCTTCGGTGATGAATCACACTACTACGGCAATGAAGTCAGTGTTTGAACAAGTGACTGCACCGTATTCAGGTATGGATCCAAAAGCATTGGAAGCAGCGATTCACGACGTTGATCTTGATAATGGAAATGCGCCTCTTAAAACCGTTATCGACGATGCTGCTGAGCTGGTCGCGAAAAACGCAATTTTTACTCAACATCCAGATTGTATTGCTCACCTGCATACTCCACCTTTGATGCCAGCGATTGCGGCAGAGGCAATGATTGCGGCTTTGAACCAGTCTATGGATTCATGGGATCAAGCTTCATCAGCGACTTATGTTGAACAGAAAGTTGTGAACTGGCTATGCGATAAATATGAGTTAGGTGAAAAAGCGGACGGTATCTTCACAAGCGGCGGCACGCAAAGTAACCAAATGGGTTTGATGCTTGCGCGAGATTGGATTGCTGACAAACTCAGTGCACACTCAATTCAAAAGCTTGGCCTTCCTGAATACGCAGACAAGCTACGTATTGTATGTTCGAAAAAATCCCACTTCACGGTTCAAAAATCAGCGTCTTGGATGGGATTGGGTGAAAAAGCGGTCATGACCGTCGATGCTAATGCCGATGGAACGATGGATGTCACTAAATTAGACGAAGTTCTCAATCAGGCCAAAGCAGAAGGTTTGATCCCATTTGCCATTGTTGGTACAGCGGGTACAACGGACCACGGTGCTATTGATGACTTAGACTTTATCGCCGATATTGCAGCGAAACATGACATGTGGATGCACGTCGACGGTGCATACGGTGGAGCTCTGATTCTAAGTAGCCAAAAAGCGCGTCTGAAAGGTTGTGAGCGTGCACATTCCATCAGCGTAGACTTCCATAAGCTGTTTTACCAAACCATCAGTTGTGGTGCGCTATTGGTAAATAACAAGTCTAACTTTAAATTCCTGCTTCACCATGCAGACTATTTGAACCGCGAACACGACGAACTACCGAACTTGGTGGATAAGTCTATTGCGACAACTAAGCGTTTTGATGCGCTCAAAGTGTTTATGACGATGCAAAGCGTAGGGCCAAAAGCCCTAGGCGATATGTATGATCATTTGCTTGAGCAGACGCTTGAAGTGGCGGACATGATTCGAGATAACAAACACTTTGAGTTGTTGGCTGAACCATCACTATCTACGGTTCTGTTCCGCGCGACACATGAATCAGCGGATCTTGATGAACTGAACAAAACGTTGCGCTTAGAAGCGTTAACACGCGGTATTGCGGTATTGGGTGAAACCATTGTCGACGATAAAACTGCATTGAAATTTACGATTTTGAACCCGTGTCTGACGACGGCGGACTTTGAATCTTTGCTCTCAAAAATCAATACGCTAGCGGCAGAGCTAGTTTAACAAAGGTAACGGAAAACTATGGCAATTCTACAGATTGGTGCAGGCGGCGTTGGCTGGGTAGTTGCACATAAAGCAGCACAAAACAACGACGTTCTGGGTGATATCACAATCGCATCACGTACCGTAGGTAAGTGTGAGAAAATCATCGAATCGATTCAGAAGAAAAACAATCTGAAAGATTCAACTAAGAAATTAGAAGCGCGAGCGGTAAACGCGGACGACGTAGATTCTTTAGTTGCTTTAATTAAAGAAGTACAACCTGACTTAGTGATCAACGCAGGTCCTCCTTGGGTGAACATGTCTATTATGGAAGCATGTTACCAAGCTAAAGTGTCATACCTTGATACATCTGTTGCGGTTGATTTGTGCTCTGAAGGCCAACAAGTACCTCAAGCTTACGATTGGCAGTGGGGTTACCGTGAGAAGTTTGAAGAAGCGGGCATTACAGGTATTCTTGGTGCTGGTTTCGATCCGGGAGTAGTATCGGTGTTTGCCGCATACGCAGTGAAGCATCTGTTCGATGAAATCGATACTATCGACGTAATGGATGTAAACGCAGGCGACCACGGTAAGAAGTTCGCAACTAACTTTGATCCAGAAACGAACATGCTTGAGATTCAAGGCGATTCGTTCTACTGGGAAAACGGCGAGTGGAAACAAGTACCTTGTCACTCACGTATGCTTGAGTTTGAATTCCCGAATTGTGGTTCACACAAAGTGTACTCAATGGCGCACGACGAAGTTCGATCTATGCAAGAGTTCATCCCGGCGAAACGCATCGAATTCTGGATGGGCTTTGGTGACCGTTACCTAAACTACTTCAATGTGATGCGCGACATCGGTCTACTCAGCCCAGATCCACTAACGCTTCACGACGGTACGGTTGTTCAACCTTTGCACGTGCTAAAAGCACTACTACCAGATCCAACATCACTCGCGCCAGGCTACACTGGCCTAACGTGTATCGGTACTTGGGTTCAAGGTAAGAAAGATGGTAAAGAGCGCAGTGTATTCATTTACAACAACGCTGATCACGAAGTCGCATACGAAGATGTTGAACACCAAGCTATCTCATATACCACTGGCGTACCAGCGATCACTGCGGCTTTGCAGTTCTTCCGTGGCAAGTGGGCAGACAAAGGAGTGTTCAACATGGAACAACTAGATCCAGACCCATTCCTAGAAACCATGCCATCTATTGGTCTAGATTGGCATGTTCAAGAACTGGAGCCAGGGCAACCTGTTATCCATAAATTGAAGTAAGAATTTAGCGACTCTTATTTGTACGTTTAAGCCGATGCACTTGCGTCGGCTTTGTTCGATTTTATAGTGCCTTTGCTAAGGCGAAGGGACGTAAGGTATCAAAATGCAACAAAACGAACTAAAAACGCCATACTTCATGATCAATGAAGACAAGCTGATTGAGAATCTAGAGAAAGCAAAACAGCTAAAAGACATCTCTGGTGTGAAGCTTGTATTAGCACTGAAGTGCTTCTCAACATGGGGTGTATTCGACATCATCAAGCCTTACCTAGACGGAACAACAAGTTCTGGCCCGTTTGAAGTGAAGCTTGGCTACGAAACGTTTGGTGGTGAGACACACGCATACAGCGTGGGTTACAGCGAAGATGACGTTCGCGATGTGGCGGACATCTGTGACAAGATGATCTTTAACTCTCAGTCACAGCTAGCGGCTTATCGTCATATTGTCGAAGGCAAAGCATCGATTGGCTTGCGCCTAAACCCAGGTGTGAGCTATGCAGGGCAAGACTTAGCAAACCCAGCGCGTCAATTCTCTCGTCTTGGTGTTCAGGCTGATCACATCAAACCGGAAATTTTTGATGGTATTGATGGCGTAATGTTCCACATGAACTGTGAGAACAAAGACGTGGATGCGTTTATCGGCTTACTCGATGCTATTTCAGATCAGTTTGGCGAGTACCTAGATAAGCTGGACTGGGTAAGCATGGGCGGCGGCGTGTTCTTCACATGGCCGGGGTACGATATCGAGAAGTTAGGGTTAGCACTTAAAGCGTTCTCAGAGAAACACGGCGTACAAATGTATTTAGAGCCGGGCGAAGCGATCATTACCAAGACGACTGACCTAGTGGTCACTGTGGTTGATATCGTTGAGAACGTAAAGAAGACGGCGATTGTCGATTCAGCCACAGAAGCTCACCGCTTAGATACGTTGATCTACAATGAGCCAGCGTCAATTCTTGAAGCATCTGAAAATGGTGAACACGAGTATGTGATCGGCTCGTGCTCTTGTTTGGCTGGAGACCAGTTCTGCGTGGCGAACTTCGAACAGCCTCTAGAGATAGGACAGCGTCTGCATATTCTAGATAGTGCCGGTTACACCATGGTGAAACTGAACTGGTTTAACGGTCTACGTATGCCGTCGGTCTACTGTGAACGCTCGAATGGTGACATTCAAAAACTGAATGAATTTGACTACTCTGATTTCAAACGTTCACTGTCTCAGTGGTCAGTGAAATAAAACGTATTGAGTATTAGAACGACAAAGAGCAGCTGAATTGCTGCTCTTTTTATTGGGGAAGCGTTAAAGGTATGCAGTTAGCTTTCTACAATTACACGAGTGTCTTCACTCAGAGATTCTAACTCATTGGCTATGTCTTCAATTTCTAGCTCGCTAGGTAGTTTTATCGCCATTTTAGCGCTGAATAAGCTAGAGCTTACCCCTCCGCCTCCTGCAATGAATACACGCTGACAATCCATATCTAAAATTGAGATACCTTGATTATCGAGAACGTGAGTAATTTCATTCACAATACCCGCTCTATCGTTGGCATCTAAACGAAGTTGGAAGATAGTGTCTTCACGATATGAATGAGGTTCAGAGTCGACGAACCTAACAACAAGAGTCTGACAAGAAGAGAACGCCTGTTTAACGATGTCGGCATTTTCTCTTGGAAGCTCTACTTTGATGACACCTGCAACTTGGTCTTCGATAAAGTTTACTTTGCTGATCAGCCATTTCCCGCCGTTTTCGTGTGTGATTGCAGCGAGCTCTTTAATCGTGGCGGGTGACGCTTGTCCGACAAAATTAACAATAAATACGGTGTTCATAATGTCCCCTCCTGGAATCAAGGTTTGGACGCAGTACGAATAAACGTGCTACTTAAGTTATTGGAATAAATCCTTTTATTTAGTGTAGGTGCTAAGGGCGGGTAATGTTTGATGAAAGTCAATTTTTAACACTAATTCGTGATGCAAATAATTAAAACAATGTTCAGAGCACAAAAAAACAGCCATCGTAAGGCTGCTTTTTACCGAGTATCAACTTAGGATTAGAAGGTTACTTTTAACTCGACACCATAAAATTGACTGTCATAGTTTGCGCCTGCGTCCATGGCGAATTTTGCAACATCTTGGTTTCCAAACCAAGGTGATGAATTGAATTGTAGTTCTGCACTACCGCCCCATGCATCAGTTACCCAATAATGAATATGTCCAACAGGGTTTAAGAAGAAGAGCGAAACATCACCTGCGGTTTCAGAGCCCATAACTTCGCCGCCGTTTGCAATAATGTCTTGCTCAGCCGTTAACATCATTTCACCAACAACAGCACCAAAGAATGGTGTGATAAAAATATCCTGCCAAGATGGTACTTCTGCGAACGCCTCCACGCCATACTCCCAAAAGAACGTCGACATAGTTGCGGAGTACAAAAACGACTGAAATTCATTATAGCCAGCGTGACGTGCTGCCGTGTAGTAAACGCCGCCAAAATATGGGTGCATGATGTAGTTGAGGACATGTTCATCGCGATCCCAAACGGGGCCGTCAGAGACATTATCTTTCCACTTTTGCCCCAACTTACTCATGTCTCGGTCTTCTTCGTCCCATTTGGTGATACTTTCTGGAAGAAAAGTCATCATGCCTACGGTCGCGATACTGAGACCTAGAATGGTGTAGGTTTGACCCATCAGGTAATCCCAGTCTTTATCTTGAGGGATGATGAGATGTTTAGGCTGAAGCCCTGCGTCAAGGTTTAGCGAATCATCATTATTCTGTTCATACATAACACCGCGATTTTGAGCCTCGAAGGTGTACAGAGTCGTCGTTTCGCAGTAACCTGACAAGCAATCAGGTGTGTAAGAAAACTCTGTATGACGGCTTAGGTCATAGTGACTTGCGTGCGCAAGCGCTGACGAAGCCAAGCAAAGGCCTGTTAGAGTCGTCTTGAACATGGATGATTTTGACACAAAGGTCTCCGAGTTAATGGTGTATGTTCGGGCTCGTAATTATCCCTCAAAACATCAATCATTTAAACACTTGACCCTTATTTAGTCCCAACAAACCTCGGCGAGATTTGTCCAAATAAAAAGAAAAATAAGCGCTATAACGAAAATAGGATTGTGCTTACGTTCAGGAGTCAGTTGTGAAAATAGCAATGCTTAGTACTGGTGAGGAAGTCCTCCACGGTGATATTGTTGATACTAATGCGGCATGGTTGTCTAGCCTGTTTTATCAACATGGATTTGGCTTAACAAAGCGCTCAACGGTTGGTGATAGCCTATCGAGTTTGGTTGAAGAGTTTTTAATGCTCAGCTTTAACAACGATGTGGTTATTGTTAATGGTGGTTTAGGCCCTACAACGGATGACATGAGTGCTGCCGCCGCCGCGAGAGCCGCCGATTGTAAACTGGTGCTATTCCAAGAGTGGTTGCAGCATCTAGAAAGTTTGTATGCTCGACGTGGCATCCCTATGCCGGACAGTAATTTAAAGCAAGCAATGCTGCCAGAAACGGCAGAGATATTGGACAACCCGATAGGCACTGCTTGCGGTTTCAAAATGCTGATTAATGATGCCATTTTTTATTTCACACCGGGTGTACCAAGTGAATTTAAGCTCATGGCAGAGACGCAAATTCTTCCCGATCTGAGAAGAGTGTTTCCCGATGTTCAAGGTTCATGTTGTAGTCGAATCTACACGTTTGGTCTATCTGAATCCGGTATTTCAGATAAGCTAGATCAGCTAAAACTTCCTCAAGGCTATGAGCTAGGGTATCGCTCTTACTTGCCTTTTATTGAAGTGAAACTTTTTGGTCCTTCAGATCAGCTTGAACAGCGTTTGAAACTCGTACAGATAATTAATAAACACCTTGAGAGTAATACCGTTAGTATTGATTTACCTATGGTTGAAAATGTCGGCCAGTTGTTGGTCGATAAAGGACTAACAGTGTCGACCTCCGAAAAAAGTAGCGGAGGATACTTAACGTACTGGCTAAACGGTGATGAAAACGCTGAAAAGCAACTAGGGCATGGTTGGATACTACCGAGCCTGACTCAAGCGATGGCCAACAGCGGAGATCCATTAGCAGAAACGTTTGCTCTGGCTGGTGCTACGCGAGA
Organism: Vibrio sp. Vb1018; assembly: GCF_033338775.1. Lineage (NCBI taxonomy): Bacteria > Pseudomonadati > Pseudomonadota > Gammaproteobacteria > Vibrionales > Vibrionaceae > Vibrio > Vibrio sp. Vb1018. The sequence continues at coordinate 46,019 of NZ_JAWOTI010000028.1, read as the reverse complement.
GAAGTGTGGGACGGATTTATCACTCGTTACTGGCCATATTGAAGAGGGTTTTTTTTCCGTCGCTTTATCGACACCGTCAGGCGAGTGGGGAGCGTTATATAAACTCTCGAAAAAGTATCAGCGCAGTGATCAAGTTAAAGTGATCAGCACGGCAGCTCTAGACTTGTTGCGTCGCTACCTAGAACGTAAACCGATGTTTGCGCATTATGCATTTTTAGAGAAAGTTAAAGAGATGCACCTCCCGAGCAGTGCTTTATAACCAAAGCTCTATACAGTAGTCTGAGAGACAAAACACAGAGACAAAAAAGCCAAGGTGATTGCCTTGGCTTTTGCATTTTATACCGTCGAGTCAACGTTATGCGCGCTGCTTTTCTTTCATCGCGTAGTTAACGCCGCTAAGTGACAAATCTGATTTTGCTTTACAGATACAAGGTAATATTTCATCACTTTGTGTGTAAGCCATGGCAAAACCAACATACTCCACTTCACCAGACTCCAATTTGCAGCGACAGGCGCCGCAGTGCCCATCACGGCAGTTGTATTCTGGTAATAGGCCAGCTTGCTCCATTGTTTCCAAAATCGTATTGGAAGGGTTGGATTCAATGCTGATCAGTTTGTTGATTTTGAGTGTTGCCATTACAGCTCGAATCCTTCGAAGTCATCTGCGCGAACTTCATTGTCAATTTGACCCACAAGGTAAGAAGAGATTTCTGCTTCTTGAGGCGCAACTTGAACGTTATCTGAAGACAACCAAGCGTTAATCCATGGAATTGGGTTGGTTGTTGCTTCTGGATACGCTGCTGGTAGACCTACCGCTTGCATACGAATATTTGTGATGTATTCAACGTATTGGCTTAGGATGTCTTTGTTTAGACCGATCATAGAGCCATCTTTGAATAGATACTCTGCCCACTCTTTTTCTTGCTCAGCCGCTTCTTTGAATAGGTCAAAACAGTCCTGTTTTGCCTCTTCTGCGATTTGCATGAAAGTGAAGTCATCTTGACCGTTACGTAGCAGGTTGATCATGTGCTGCGTGCCATTTAAGTGAAGTGCTTCGTCACGAGCGATCAGCTTGATGATTTTCGCGTTACCTTCCATTAGTTCGCGTTCTGCGAAAGCGAAAGAACATGCGAAACTTACGTAAAAACGAATAGCTTCTAATGCGTTAACAGACATCAGACAGATGTACAGCTTCTTCTTAAGATCGTACAGACTAACCTTAACCGTTTCACCGTTAAGGACATGCTCACCTTCACCGTAGCGATGGTAATCATTCGTCGCTTGAATCAAATCGTCGTAGTAGTGCGCGATGTCTTTTGCACGCTTCAGAATGTGCTCGTTCTCAACGATATCATCAAACACTACAGCAGGGTCGTTCACGATGTTACGAATAATGTGTGTGTAAGAACGAGAGTGAATCGTTTCAGAGAAAGACCAAGTCTCAATCCAAGTCTCTAGTTCTGGTAGAGACACAAGCGGCAGCAGTGCCACGTTAGGGCTGCGGCCTTGGATAGAGTCAAGAAGCGTTTGGTACTTCAAGTTAGAGATGAAGATGTGCTTCTCGTGATCTGGCAGTTTGTTGTAATCGATACGGTCGCTAGATACGTCTACTTCTTCTGGACGCCAGAAGAAAGAAAGTTGTTTCTCGATAAGTTTTTCGAAAATCTCAAACTTTTGTTGGTCGTAACGTGCAACGTTTACTGATTGACCTAGGAACATTGGTTCCTTCAATTGGTCATTCTTTTTTTGGTTAAAAGTACTGTAAGCCATAATGCCTCAATTCCTTTTAAACCTCCCCGTAAGGGGGAGGTTATCGATAGTCTGTCTTTACGGGTTCGCTAGGTACGGGAAGATTAAATCTTACAACCGCCGCCAGCACAATCGTCATCTTGTGGTTGAACAGCGTCTTTCTGTTCATCTTTCGCGCCATCACGAGTGTTGTGGTAGTAAAGCGTTTTCACACCAAACTTATACGCTGTTAGCAGGTCTTGAAGTAGTTTCTTCATTGGAACCTTGCCAGTCTCGTAACGTGACGGGTCGTAGTTAGTATTAGCAGAGATAGCTTGGTCAACAAACTTCTGCATAATACCCACAAGGTGCAGATAACCGTCGTTCGAACCGATATTCCAAAGCAGTTCATAGCTGTCTTTAAGTTCTGTGAACTCTGGTACAACTTGCTTCAGGATACCGTCTTTCGAAGCTTTTACTGAAACGTAACCACGTGGTGGCTCAATACCGTTAGTTGCGTTTGAAATCTGAGAAGAAGTCTCAGAAGGCATTAGTGCAGTCAGTGTTGAGTTACGTAGGCCGTGCTCCATAATTTCTTTACGTAGGCTGTCCCAGTCGTAGTGCAGCGCTTCGTCACAAATTAGGTCGATATCTTTCTTATACGTATCAATCGGCAGTAAGCCTTTCGCGTAGTTCGTCTCGTCGAATGAAGGACACTTACCTTGTTCTTTCGCCAGTGCTACAGATGCTTTCAATAGGTAGTACTGCATTGCTTCGAACGTACGGTGAGTTAGGCCGTTCGCGCTACCGTCAGAGTATTTCACGCCATTCTTCGCTAAGTAGTAAGCAAAGTTAATCACACCAACACCTAGCGTACGACGGTTCATAGTCGATTTGTATGCCGCTGGTAGAGGGTAATCTTGGTAATCAAGCAGTGCATCTAACGCACGAACAACAAGATCGGATAGCTCTTCGAAATCATCTAGAGACTTGATAGCACCTAAGTTGAATGCAGAAAGCGTACACAGTGCGATCTCGCCTGAGTCATCTTCAACGTTAGTTAATGGTTTCGTTGGCAGTGCGATTTCTAAACATAGGTTCGACTGACGAACTGGAGCGACTTCAGAATCAAATGGGCTGTGAGTATTACAATGGTCCACGTTCTGGATGTAGATACGACCCGTTGATGCACGCTCTTGCATTAGCAGAGTGAACATTTCAATCGCTTTAACCGTTTCTTTCTTGATTGAAGGATCGTTCTCGTACTTCACGTATAAACGCTCAAACTCTTCTTGGTTTTCGAAGAATGCGTCGTACAGACCAGGTACATCAGATGGTGAGAATAGCGTAATATTGCCGCCTTCAACTAAACGTTGGTACATCAGTTTGTTTAACTGAACACCGTAGTCCATGTGACGAACACGGTTTTCTTCAACACCACGGTTGTTCTTAAGTACCATTAGTGAGCGTGCTTCACCGTGCCACATTGGGTAGAACACAGTAGCTGCGCCACCACGTACACCACCTTGTGAACAACATTTTACTGCTGTTTGGAAGTACTTGTAGAACGGAATACAACCAGTGTGGAATGCTTCACCACCGCGAATCTCTGAGCCTAATGCACGGATACGACCTGCGTTGATACCAATACCAGCGCGCTGAGATACGTAACGAACAATTGAGCTTGCTGTTGCGTTAATAGAATCAAGACTGTCTCCACACTCGATCAGAACACATGAGCTGAACTGGCGAGTAGGGGTACGCACGCCAGACATAATTGGCGTAGGTAGAGAAATCTTAAATGTCGATGTCGCATCGTAGAAACGTTTGATGTAATCAAGACGTGTCGCTTTTGGATATTTCGCAAATAAGCACGCTGCTACAAGGATGTATAAGAACTGAGCACTTTCGTAAATTTGGCCCGTAACACGGTTCTGTACGAAGTACTTACCCTCTAGCTGCTTAACTGCCGCGTATGAGAAATTTAGGTCGCGTTTATGGTCGAGGTACGCATCAAGTTCGTCGAGTTCTGCTTTTGTGTAGTCTTCTAGAATATGTTGATCGTACTTACCCATATCGACGAGGCGAGACACGTGATCATAAAGCGTTGGTGGCTCGTATTGGCCATACGCTTTTTTACGCAGATGGAATACCGCTAGGCGAGCAGCTAGGTATTGGTAATCCGGAGTCTCTTCAGAGATCAGGTCTGCCGCAGACTTGATGATTGTCTCGTGAATATCTGTCGTTGTGATGCCGTCGTAAAACTGGATGTGAGCGCGAAGTTCTACTTGAGAAACCGAAACATTATCTAGACCTTCTGCAGCCCAAGTGATAACGCGGTGGATTTTATCCAGATCGATACTTTCTTTACGGCCATCACGCTTGGTGACGGTAAGTTGTTGGTTCATTCTGCTTTATTTCCCTAAGAAAACTGATAAAAGCCGTATTTTTGTTTGTTTATGTGCAATATGAGTAAAGCTTGCGGCGGCTTTGTGATCAAAGTCTATCTATATATTGTCGCTTAAACACAACATATAGGGGTTCATTTGTTTGCGGGTTACAAGATAGTGCTATTACACTGATTTATCAAGGTACAGATCGGGGATGACTTGTGGATAACTGACAAAATGAAGAAAAACAGTAAGTGAACACTAACCGATGAGAAAAGGGCAGACTTGAATGGTTAAAAGTACGGTTTCGAGATCGGTTTAGAAATAACCGCATGCAAAAATATTTTCCTTGATCTTTGGCCGTTTTTATCTACGAAAAATGGCTTGGTCAAAATGGAATCTAGAGCACGAATTTTAGCCATAAAAAGACAAAAAAAGCGGCAACTTTGTGCTACCGCTTCCGATTCATTTTCTTTAAAAAATGTCAATCACAAAACTCATTTTTTAACTTAATAGCGTTCAGTATTTTTTAGTATGAACGATGTAGTTTACATCTACATTACGACCGAGTTTGTAGCTATCATTTAGAGGGTTGTAATGAAGCCCAGTAATGCCCATTTCCGTCAGGTCAGTTTGGTCTATCATCTTCATCATTTCGGCTGGCTTGATAAACTTATCGTGCTCATGAGTGCCTTCAGGAACAATCTTAAGAAGCTTCTCAGCACCGACAATAGCAAATAAGTACGACTTAATGTTTCGGTTCAAAGTTGAGAAAAACACGTGACCACCGGGTTTGACTAGCGCAGCACAAGAGCGGATAACGGAGAGAGGATCTGGAACGTGTTCAAGCATCTCCATACAAGTCACGACATCGTAAGTTCCTGCGTTTTCTATAGCGTGGTCTTCTATTGTGCTCTGAATGTAGGTCAGTTGAGTGCCTGTTTCTAATGCATGTAGTCGCGCGACTTCTAATGGTTCTTTACCCATATCAAGCCCCGTCACAATAGCGCCTTCTTTTGCCATGCTTTCAGCAAGAATGCCACCACCACAGCCGACATCAAGTGTTCGCTTGCCAAACAAGCCATTTGCTTTTTCAAGTACATAGTTCAAACGAAGTGGGTTAATTTGATGAAGCGGCTTAAACTCGCCTTCTAAATCCCACCATCGAGAAGCCATGTCCTCGAATTTCTTAATTTCACTTGGGTCGACGTTTTGTGCTTTAGTCATAATTGGTTTTATTGCATTCAATCTGAGTCCTTTAGAGGGCGCCAGTATACTCCAACGTTTTACACCCAAACAACCTCGATGTGCTTAGTTAAGGGACAATGACAGAGTTCACTGGCGCGGCAATCGAGACAGGTGCCTGTAATTTGTAAAGCGCTAACTATTGTTTTTGGTTCATCCTTGAACTGGTGCCAGTGATAATAACTCTAAAACCTGCATTTTCGCGTTGTGTGGTTAAAGGAATTTACCTCGCTTTTCCGCGTAAAGGGTCCGATTTTGCTCAATATTGACCGAAATATAACCACTAATCAGAAAGATATGGGATGAGTGTGCAAATTCTCGACATTTGATTCATAACCAAGCTCACAACCTGATAAAAGGAGAGGGAAAGTGATGCCGAAGTGATGAATTGTGTGTTATATTTTTGCACCTTACACGTATCGTAATTACGATCAGATAATAGAGGGATAATGGCTCTATGAGCGATTTAGCTAAAGAGATCACGCCCGTAAACATTGAAGATGAGCTTAGAGGTTCATACCTAGACTATGCGATGTCAGTCATCGTGGGTCGTGCTCTTCCAGATGTGCGTGATGGCCTAAAACCAGTACACCGCCGCGTTTTATTCGCGATGAACGTACTAGGCAACGATTGGAACAAACCATATAAAAAATCAGCCCGTGTTGTCGGCGACGTAATCGGTAAATATCACCCACATGGTGATAGTGCTGTGTACGACACAATCGTACGTATGGCTCAGCCGTTCTCGCTTCGTTACATGCTGGTCGATGGTCAAGGTAACTTTGGCTCGATCGATGGTGACTCTGCTGCGGCAATGCGTTACACCGAAGTTCGAATGGCAAAAATTGCCCATGAACTATTGGCTGACCTAGACAAAGAAACCGTAGACTACGTACCAAACTACGACGGTACTGAGCAGATCCCAGCGGTTCTTCCAACTAAAATTCCAAACCTATTGGTTAACGGTGCTTCTGGTATCGCAGTAGGTATGGCAACCAACATCCCGCCTCATAACCTTGGCGAAGTGATTGATGGCTGTCTTGCATACATCAATAATGAAGAAATCACTATTGATGAACTAATGGATTACATTCCTGGTCCTGATTTCCCAACGGCGGCGCTTATCAGCGGTCGTAAAGGCATTGTAGACGCGTACAAAACAGGTCGCGGCAAAATCTACATGCGTTCGAAAGCGGACATCGAAGTGGAGAAGAATGGTAAAGAGACCATTATCGTCACTGAAATTCCTTACCAGGTGAACAAAGCTCGCTTGATCGAAAAGATCGCTGAGCTAGTTAAAGATAAGAAAGTAGAAGGTATCAGTGCACTGCGCGACGAGTCAGATAAAGACGGTATGCGCATTGTTATTGAGTGTAAGCGCGATGCTGTGGGCGAAGTAGTTCTAAACAACCTTTACGCTCAGACTCAGCTGCAAACCACTTTCGGTATCAACATGGTGGCCCTAAACAATGGCCAGCCACAGCTATTCAACCTAAAAGATATGTTGAAGTGCTTTGTTGATCACCGTCGTGAAGTTGTGACACGCCGTACTATTTTCGAACTGCGTAAAGCGCGTGAACGTGCTCATATCCTTGAAGGTTTAGCTCTAGCGCTTGCTAACATTGATGAAATTATTGAGCTTATCCGTAAGGCACCTACACCGGCTGAAGCAAAAGCGGGTCTTATCGCTCGTGGTTGGGATTTAGGCAACGTTTCAGCAATGCTAGAGCGTGCTGGTACAGATGCTGCGCGCCCTGAATGGCTAGAGCCTGAATACGGTATTCGTGATGGTCAGTACTTCCTGACTGAGCAACAAGCACAAGCTATCCTAGATCTACGTTTACATAAACTAACAGGTCTAGAACACGAGAAGATTCTTGGCGAATACAAAACACTTCTAGAAGAAATCGCTGAACTCATGCATATCCTTGCGAGCACTGAGCGTTTGATGGAAGTGATCCGTGAAGAACTTGAAGCGGTTCGTGACGGCTTTGGTGACGCTCGTCGTACAGAAATCACAGCTGCGAGCCATGATATTGACATGGAAGAGCTGATCGCACGTGAAGACGTTGTGGTTACTCTATCTCACGGTGGTTACGTTAAGTACCAAGTACTGAGCGACTACGAGTCACAGCGCCGTGGTGGTAAAGGCAAGAGTGCGACTAAGATGAAAGATGAAGACCATATCGAGCGTCTTCTAGTGGCGAATACCCACGATAACATCTTGTGTTTCTCTACTCGTGGTAAAACATACCGCCTGAAAGTTTACCAATTGCCTCTAGCGAGCCGTACTGCGCGTGGTAAGCCAATCGTAAACATCCTTCCACTCGAAGAAGGTGAGCGCATTACCGCGATTCTACGTGTTGATGAATTCTCTGAAGACAAATTCATCTTCATGGCAACAGGTGACGGTACGGTTAAGAAAACGCCGTTGAACCAGTTTGCAAACGTACGTTCAAACGGCCTAATCGCTGTGAACCTACGTGAAGACGATTCGTTAATCGGTGTGGATATCACTAACGGCGAAAATGAAATCATGCTGTTCTCTAAAGCGGGTAAAGTGGTTCGCTTTAAAGAAGCAGAAGAGATTCCAGTACTTGATGAAAATGGTAAACCAGTTCTTGATGAGAATGGTCAGCCAGAGATCAAGTTTAAAGGTGTTCGTCCTATGGGTCGTACCGCCTCTGGTGTTCGTGGTATGAAACTGGCTGAAAATGACCAAGTTGTATCACTTATTGTTCCTTCGCACGAAGGCGACATCCTAACGGTTACAGAAAACGGTTATGGTAAACGCACAGCACTTAGCGAGTACCCGACAAAAGGTCGTGGCACTCAAGGTGTAGTTTCTATCAAAGTTTCTGAGCGAAATGGCCCGGTAGTTGGTGCTATCCAGGTTGTTGAAGGTGATGAAATGATGATGATCACCGACGCTGGCACGTTAGTACGTACTCGTGTGGGTGAAGTTAGCCAAGTTGGTCGTAACACACAAGGTGTAACGCTTATCCGTACTGCGGAAGATGAATCAGTTGTTGGTTTGCAACGTATTGAAGAAGTTGATGATGAAGAGCTGCCTGCTGATGAAGATGCAGAAGCGTTAGAGTCAACAGACGAAAATACGCAGCAAGACGCTCCAGCTGCTGATGATGCAGAGGAAGGTAACGAAGAGTAATCTTACATCGTTATCCTGATATGAAAAGCCGAGCCTTAGTTGCTCGGCTTTTTTGTATCTGTATCAACGCATTTAAAGTAAGAAATGCGTACACTGACGTTATCTTTGTTTACAGGACGTGTTATGTCTGTTTGGTTTTTCGCTGCCATCACTCTGATGGGGCTGTTTATCGTACTCTTATCACTGAGTGCATCAAAAGTTAAACCTGCTCAATGGTTTGGCTTTTGCCTGTTAGTACTTGTCGTGACGAGTGCCAGTTTCTTATTGCTGCATCAAACTCCGCCTAAACCAATACAAGCGGAAATGTCACGAATGATGACTGCTCGTGACATCATGAAAGAGATTCAAGACCAGTTGCGTGAAGATCCGAACAACGCTGAATTGTGGTTCCAACTCGGGCAGGGCTACCTGCTAGAGGGGGAATTTGATGGCGCGCTGATTTGTTTTGATTACGCGATCCAACTGACTGAGCCAGTCAGTGCCACGCAACTTGCCGCAAAAGCGACGACCTTGTACTACATTCACCAGCAATCAATGACGCAAGAAGTTAGCTTGCTTTTGGAGCAAGCTTTGCAGATAGAACCGCACAATGAAGCCGCTTTGTCTTTGATCGCAAATGATCATTTTCTGTCATTCCGATTTCAGGAAGCGATTGATGCCTGGGTACTATTATTAGATTCTAATGATCCAAATTTAGATAGGGTGCAAATCATTAACTCTATTAACAAAGCAAAAGAGCTGTTGTAAGCGTACAATTTAACAAGCAATAGAGGGAAAGGTGGGCAACGAATGAAAAATAAAGCACTAAGCATATTGGTTTTGCTGTGCGGCTCTGTGCTGGCGGGCTGTAGCTCTTCCGATCATTCTGGCTCTTCCTCTACGGTTTATTATTCATCGGGTTACTACGACCCGTGGTGGTACGATCATGACGACTACTGGATTTATTACTATCCGGGCTGTTGCGATAACGACGATGAATACAAAGAGAAACTGGAAGAGTGGTGGAATGGTTTAGATGAAGACCAACAGCAATCCATCAAAGACAAAATCGAAGATTGGAAAGACGACGATATGTCCGCCAATATCGATAACATGAAACGCCAACTTGACGATCATTGGCAATCACTGCCTGACGAGCAAAAGCAAGAGATTCGAACCCAATGGGAGAATCGTCCGGAGCATATTGAACCAGCGACTTTACAAGGCAAGGCGGTGAAAGAAAAGGTTCAACAAAGAAAAGCATTACCGGAAACGAAGATCCAGCGTCCAGTTGCTCGTCCAAATGTGCAGATACCTAAAGCACGTCCAAATATTCAACCTAGACCTAGGCTTCCTCGTCGCTAGTACATTCGATTTTTGTCTCTCGATAGAATCAGGATGAAGAGATAAAGATAATAAAGAAAGAAAAGGGGCGTTCAGTACGCCCCTTGTTGTATCTATAAGTTAACCGTTGCCAGTTAGACTAATACGTGGCTTCGCGTTCAGCTGCTGCTTTATCCCACTCTGGCGCTACTGTTTCTAGGAAGTGTTTCTTGTCTGCGTTCATCTTATCCATATCCATGCCCAGTGCTTGTTGTGCTTTCGCTTTGGTCGAGATATCTGGAATTTGAACAGGGTCAGTAATGCCTTTGGTTGCCAGTAAACGAACCAATTTGGTACGGGCGTCAGCAGCGCGGTCAACTGCAGTACCTAGTACTTCAAGTGCTACCTCAGGAGCATGCATGTGAACACCGTGAGAAGCAATCGCGTAGTCCCAACGCCATTGTGCATGGCGAATATCTTGTAGGATAGGTTCCATCTCTGCTTCTGTTGCACCTGCTTTCCACGCTGCTCCTGCTTCAAAGTGTGCCGCTACGATTTGCTTCTCGGCGGTTAGCTTCATGTTCAGTACTTGCGCTTTGCGAGTCGAGACGATGCCTTGTAGCTGCTCTTTAGTTTGGGTATGGCATTGCGCACAGGTGTCTTCAAAACGATCAAATGGGTTACCCACTTTGTGGTCTGTGTACACCGTACCGTCTTCTTTGGTCACTTTAGGCATGTGGCAGTCCACACACACCACTTTGTTTTTACCATGAATACCCGCTCTCCAAGTTTCGAAACCTGGATGTTGCGCTTTTAGCATCGGCGCTTTAGATACGGCATGCGTCCAATCTTTGAAATTCAACGCGTCGTAGTATTTCTCCATGTCATTAACGGTGGTGCCCATATCCCATGGGAATTTAACCGCTTTAGTTGGGCCGGTGAAGTAGTATTCAACGTGACATTGAGCGCAGACCGATGCTTGCTTATCTAGGCGAGACTGTTCATCAAAGTTTTTACCAATAGTATCAAAAGCACGCTCGACGTATGGGCGAGTCAGTGCTAGCGCAGGTTCGCCTTTCTTGAAGGCTTCAGAGCCTGTGTTGTGGCAATCGGAACAACCGATAGGGTTGACGATTTCTGAGCCTAAGCGTGCCCATTTACCTTCGAAATAACCGTCTTCACCACGTTCATCAATCACGCGAGCAACGTCTGGGCTTTTACAGCTCCAGCACGCCATCGGCATAGGCCCGGACTTCTCGTCGGTTGGTGCGCCGGTACGTAAGGTTTGGCGAACATCATCAAGTGCGTAAAAGTGACCGCGCGCTTTGTTGTAGTCTTTCGCGAAGCCATAACCTGCCCACAGGATAACCATGTTTGGGTCTTCACTTAGAGCATCTTCAATGTGCTCACTTTCGGATGTTGCTTTCCAAGAATGGTATTGATCAGGGTGGTTCTGTTCAAAGACATCGTTACGAGGATCGATAAAATCCTTCTCTTCTGCCGCCAACGGAGCGTCAACCAAAAATAATTGGCTGGCGAATAAGGTCGCAACCGCAATAGGTGCGCTCATCCAGTGTTTTATGCTCACAGTGTTATCTCCATATTCGTTTTTATTAGCAGCGTTGTGAGGAGCTATTCCAAATAAGAACTGGAGATCTACGATTAATAATATTGCTTAATTGGATAGATGAAATAGTGAGTGAATCTTGTCTTGTTTTAGATCAATTTACACCAGTGATCTCAGTCATGTTTGAATTTATATACCTCTAAAGTGGTAGTTGTTAAGTCATTGTTCTGCAATGCTTTGGGTTTTTAACCTTTTTAAAAATAGGGTGATTTAGTTCGCTTTTTGAGCAGGCGTTTCTACCCCTTATGAATAATAGAGGTATTATAAATATAGGTTTAGCGTTGTGGCTTTCCGAAATAAGAATTGATGTCATTTGAAGATCTAAAAAATATCTTCAGAGGAAATTAATTGTCGCTCAAATAAATAATTGAGAATAGTTATCAATTATTATCGAGCTAAGGAAAGAACAATATGGGCAATATAAAATTGACCATAGAGACAATGCTGAAACTTCTCTTCGTCTTTGCCATCTATGGTTTCTCCATCGCCGCCCATGCGACTTCTTCAGAGCCGATTGAAGGTGCTCAAGCTGAGCGTCATCAAGTCGAGTTGATCCGTGACCGTGACTACAAGTGTCTGCAATGTCATAAGGATGCAAAAGAGACTCTGAACCTTTCGCATGACCCGCAAGCTCTACTCAGCCAAGGGAAGCAACTTAATTGCACCAATTGCCATAGCAACATTGGTCCCGACCATCGTGAAGGTGCGCCTGATGTGATTAAGTTTTCTGCCGCGCAATCGAAAGAGGTACACGACAAAGTGTTCCTTGATCCAAGCATGATTCTTAAAGCCAACGGCCAATGTGTGGATTGCCACGCACCGACACAGCTGAGAGAAAGCCACTGGACGCACGATGTGCACGCCAAAAACCTGACTTGTTCAAATTGCCACGATGTACACGCAGCGAAAACCAAAGCGTTGTCGTACGACAGAAAACAACTGATCAAGCAGTGTGTGGATTGTCACTCTGAATTTGCCGTCGAACCTGAACTTGCCAAAGAAGAGGAGAGATAGCATGAAATGTTCGAGAAGAAACTTTTTAGCCGGCAGCGGCGCGTTGATTTTAACTACAGGCGTTGCAGGCACTTCCGTTGTTAGCTCCTCTCTCTATGCCAGCAACAGTGAACAAGCGAAACGCATGGGTATGGTTCATGATGAAAATGCCTGTATTGGCTGTACCGCTTGTACCGATGCTTGTCGCGAAGTAAATAAAGTCCCTGAAGGCGTAACGCGACTTAAAATTCATCGCAGTGAACCGATTGGCGAATTTCCAGATGTGGAATACCAGTTTACTCGCGAATCCTGTCAGCACTGTGATAACCCACCATGTGTGTACGTTTGTCCAACAGGCGCTGCATACAAAGATGAAGCGACCGGCATCGTGGATGTGCACAAAGAGAAATGTGTCGGATGTGGTTATTGCCTTGCCGCTTGCCCTTACCAAGTGCGCTTCTTTAATCCAGTCGATCACTCTGCGGATAAATGTAACTTCTGCCGTGATACCAACCTAGCGCAAGGTAAACAGCCAGCTTGCGTGGAATCTTGCCCAACAAAAGCACTCATCTTTGGTGATTTGAATGACCCAACTAGCGAGGTGAGCAAAGCTATCGAAAGCCATGTTGTCTATCGCGATAAATCGCATTTAGGTACGCAACCTAAACTGTACAAAATTCCGCATAGCAAAGGAGAGGTGTCATCATGAACGGCTTCGAAAGTGCATTCCACTTTGACTCGTTAGTCTGGGATTGGATCATCGCGATTTACTTATTCCTTGCTGGGATGTCAGCAGGTGCGGTGATGATTTCTATCTATTTAAAACGCAAAGTGATTGAAGGTGATCCCGCAAACAACGGCATCATGAAAGCTATGGCTTGGCTTGCGCCATTTGGCATCATTGCTGGGTTGGCAATTTTGATTTTCCATTTAACCAAGCCTTTAGAGTTTTGGAAGATCATGATCTACTACAACCCAACGTCTGTGATGTCGATGGGCGTGATCTTGTTCCAAGTGTACATGCTGGTGCTGTTTGTTTGGATCGGCGTTATCTTCCGCCATCAAATCATCAGCTTTTGTGAGGGTAAGTTACCGAGCAAACTGTTGGATTTTGCCGATGGCATTTTGATTAAGGCGGGGAAAGCCAACAACGCAATTGAATTGTTCTTGGGCTTCTTAGCCATCGTGCTTGCAGCGTACACTGGCTTTCTATTGTCTGCATTGAAGACTTACCCAATGCTAAACAATCCAGTACTGCCAATCTTGTTCCTGTTCTCTAGTTTGTCCTCGGGTGCAGCGGCATGCTTGATGTTCGGCATCTTGGTGTTTAAAGAGTCGACCAGCAGCCCAAGTGTGTCTTGGGTACACGGATTTGAACGCCCAGTAGTATTGTTTGAGCTGTTTGTCTTAGTGACTTTCTTTACTGGACTGATCTTCAGCGGTGGTCAGAACGAAGTCGCGGCTTGGAATGCTATTTCGAGTGGATTCTGGGCTCAATGGTTCTGGGGTGGGGTAGTGTTCATCGGCATGATAACGCCTTTGACTCTCAATTGGTTGGCGCCTTCTGAAGTGCGCCACAAAGGCAGTTACGTTTTTGTGGTCACGACGTTGAGCTTGGTTGGCGTACTTATGCTGCGTACTTTCATTCTATATGCCGGTCAAATGACCATAGTGTAAGGGGGATAAATGGAAGCTGAGCTAGGGTTCTTCTTACTGATATTGGTGGCTGTAACATCGACTTGTGCATCGTTGCTGCATTGGCTACGTCGTGCTATGAGTAAGAAGGCGACATTGCCACATCAAGTCGCGATGTCCCACATCATTAGCTTAGCTTCCTTCATTTGTTTAGCACTTCTGATCGTCTGCTTCGTGCAAGACAACTTCGCGTTGGAATATGTTGTTACGCATTCCAACAGTCAACTTCCCGTAGCATTCAAGATTGCTGCCGCTTGGGGCGGGCACCAAGGCTCCATGTTGTTTTGGGTCGTCACCTTGAGTTTATGGGCGTCGTTTATTGCATTTAAGTCACCGCTCAACGCCCAATATACTTGTGACTGTTTAGGAATCATGAACCTTCTTATTGCGACATTTGCTTGGTTCACGTTAATGACCTTTAACCCGTTCGAGTATGCCCAAGTATTGGCGTCGGAAGGGCGAGATCTAAACCCAATGTTGCAAGATGTTGGGCTTATCATTCATCCACCATTGCTTTATCTCGGTTATGTCGGTTACGCAGCAATATTAGCTTTTGCATTAGCAGCGCTATTGGGTAAACAACCGATGAGCGATTGGTATGTGGTTGCTCGAAGCGCAGCGTTTTTTGCATGGGGAACGCTCACGTTGGGTATCTTGGTGGGATCATGGTGGGCGTACAATGAGCTAGGGTGGGGCGGCTGGTGGTTTTGGGACCCTGTGGAGAACGCTTCTCTACTCCCTTGGCTTACTGGTACTGCTTTGTTGCACAGCGGTGTTGTCGCAACACGTAACAGAGGCGCAATTTGGAGCACCTATGCACTGGCGTTTGCTACGTTCAGCCTAAGCATTTTAGGGACATTTGTGGTGCGCTCTGGCGTGCTGACTTCAGTGCACGCTTTTGCGGTGGACCCAACTAAAGGTTTGGTGCTGATTGGTGTATTGAGCTTGCTTGTCATTATCACTTTTGGCGTATTGATTTTGCGAGGAGAACAACTCCCTCGCTTCAAACTTCAATCTCTAGCGAGCCGAGCTTACACTGCTTACATCGCCAAAGGGCTGCTGGTTATTGCGACTGCTATCGTTTTTCTTGGCACTTTTTATCCGATGGTTTATCAACTGCTCGGTTTAGGAAACATTTCAGTTGGCGCACCTTATTTTAATAGTCTGATCTTGCCATTAAGCATACTGGCTCTGATTGCCTTAGCTTTCATGCCGCTGCTGAAATGGACAAAAGGCACAGTGCCGAGTGTAAGCACTGATATCGCGATTAGTATTGCGTTATCTATAGTCTCTGGGATCGGGTTTATGTTCTCAGTGAACGTACTGCATTTCGAAGTATTGCTAACCATAATATTGGCTACTTGGGTGATTGTGGCGCATCTCGTTATGCTGTTTCGCTGTTCCAATAAGCGCAAACTCATGCCAATCGTGATGGCACATATCGGTTTTGCGCTGGCGGTGAGTGGAGCTGTATTCAACAGTCACTACTCATATGAACATAATTTACGTGTCGAACCCGGCAGTTCTCAACAAAGGGCGGGGATCACTATCGATTATCATGGTATCGAATGGCTGGTGGGGCCAAACTACACCGCGGAACAAGGACAGATCACCTTGCACTTGGAAGATGGCCGCATGCTCAATTTCAACCCGCAAAAGCGTCATTACCCTGTGCGAGTGATGAATATGACCGAGCCTGCGATTCGTTCACTATGGCATGGCGATTATTACGTGACATTGGGTGACAAAGTCGATACTCATGCTTATGCGATTAAAGTTCAGTACCGCGCAGGTATTTGGTGGATATGGTCTGGCGGGCTACTAGCTGTGTTTGGTGCGCTATTAACCGGCCTAAAGAAAAGGAGAGAGGCTATCAATGCGATCGAGAAATACGCTTAAACTCGCAGGTCTCGTTGTGGCTGTTGCCGTGTTTGCTGTAGTAACTGCGGTGGCTTTGTCTGAGCGACCACATGTTGAATTGTCCCCACAACGAAATTTAGAGACACCTAATTTTCGCTCTACTTCTCTGATCTCTGATGACATGGTTTCTGAGCAGTTGTTCAAAAGCGACGGATATAAATTATTGAATGTTTGGGCATCTTGGTGCGGAGTATGCAAACGAGAGCATGAAGAATTATTGCAGTTAGCAGAACTCGGTGTGCCTATTATTGGGCTGAATTATAGAGATCAAAAACAAGCCGCTCGTGAATATTTGAGCTCTAAACGAAATCCATATATTGAAGTAATTAGTGACCCTAATGGAAAGCTCGCTGTGGAGCTAGGTGTTATCGGAACGCCGGAAACTTACTTGATTGATCCAAATGGTCGTATATTGATCAAATATCGTGGAGAGCTAACGGCAGATAAATGGAACGATATATTTTCAGGATACTTGAATGTTTCGATTTAATAATCTTCTCCTCACTTTAATCCTATTTATACTATTTTCTCCTTTCACGAGAAGTGCGGATATAGAACAGAATGTTGATCTGTTTGAATTTCATTCTGTTGAAGTGCAACAGCGTGCAACCTCGTTAGCCAAGACATTACGCTGCCCGCAGTGTCAAAACCAAAACCTTGTCGAGTCTAATGCACAAGCGGCTAAAGACCTGAGGTTGAAAGTGTATACGATGGCCAATGAAGGCAGCTCAGATCAAGAAATAAAGGACTATCTAGTTGCTCGTTATGGGAATATTGTTCTGTATCAACCACCATTAAATTATTCCACGGCGCTGTTGTGGATCTTTCCTGTGCTATTTTTGATCTTTTTTGTCTTATATTCGATCCGAATGGTGAAGCGTATTTAATGTGACCGTTATTCCACTATTAAAAATAAATTGTGCACTTAACAAGCAGAATGTTATCATTTTTCCGAATTTATGAAGTTTCCAGTATAAAGAAAATAAAAATTTTGAGCTGGATAAGTAATAAAAGAACGAAATAGGTGCACGCAGTGGATTCAGTTATATTACAACTTAAAAAAGACTTCTATTCGCAGATTCGTGCATTGCAATCACCGAACCTGCCTCAAGTTACTTCAACGCTCGCCGTGTTGACCGACGAGGAAATCCAAGAACTCGAAGCAGTTTGGATTGAACTCGCCGTTTGGAAGCGCAGTCAGACCCATTAAAAGATAGACCAAACGACCTTCTTGAAACCCCAGACAAAATTTGTCTGGGGTTTTTTATTGTAGTTTTTTTAAATTGTTATAATATAACAATTGTTCAGTTGGAGAGTGGTTCTCTTTTGCTGTCTTGAGTGGATAACTGCCCTCAATTGTGATCTCTATATTGCAAAATGCGGTATCAGTCCCCATAGTTGAAGAGCAACGAGTAAATCCCATGAATGCAATAACGAAAACGCATCAAGCAATAAATCGAGTGAGTATAGATATGGCGGAAGTACGTGCCAGAGTAGATTTTAAAGTCGGGGCAAAAAGTAACATTGATGCCGAAATTCTGTCTTTCCATGGTCTGAAGACAGACAAAGAGCATGTTGCTATTATCTTTAAACAAGCGGACCAAACTCAGGACATGCCTTTAGTTCGTATGCACTCTGAGTGTTTGACAGGCGATGTGTTCCACTCTTCACGCTGTGACTGTGGTGAGCAACTAGAAGAGACGATCAATCGCATGGGCGAGTCCGGTGGTATCATCTTGTATCTCCGTCAGGAAGGTCGTGGTATTGGTTTGTACAATAAGATCGATGCATACCGCTTACAAAGCCAGGGCATGAACACGTACGAAGCTAACAACCATTTGGGCTTTGATGATGACCTGCGTGATTTCACAGAAGCAGCACAAATGCTAGAAGCTTTAGGCGTGAATAAGATCCGCCTTGTGACGAACAACCCTAAGAAAATCCGTGAGTTATCTGAGTACGGAATTGAAATTGGCGAGGTTGTCAACACCTCTGCACATATCAAAGATGGCAACGAAAATTATCTGAAGGCAAAAGTCTCTCACGGAAAACATGACCTAAAGGTTTAATCCTAAAGACAAAACTGACAATAAAGCCTGTGAAAAACCTCATTTTTATGAGGTTTTTTTGTATCTGGAGTTGCAAATAAATTGTAAATTTGTATTATCTCGAGACTAAAGTGCAAATAAGAATAATTAGCACTACCAATACGATAATTGAAAAGCTCAACAAGGATGCTTCAGATGAATGCAAAAAAAGTTTTAGTCCAATCTATTGCTGCATCACTCCTCATTGCCAGTGGTTCTACCGTTGCTGCCACAGTAACTAAACAACAAGTAGTCGAACATTACGCGGACGTTGCCCATGCTGTGTTTGCTGATTCAGTAACAACAGCGAAAGCGCTTGATGTAAAAATCGACGAATTTCTAAAATCACCATCAGCGAAAAAGCTTGAAGAAGTAAAACAAGCTTGGCTAGATTCTCGCGTTCCTTACCAACAGTCTGAAGTTTTCCGTTTTGGTAACGCGATTGTTGACGATTGGGAAGGTCAGTTAAACGCGTGGCCACTTGATGAAGGTCTGATCGACTACGTAGCAGCGGACTACCAATACGAATTGGGTAACGAAGGTGCGGCTGCAAACATCATCGCAAACACAAGTCTGCAGATTGGTGCTTCTAAACTGGACGTTTCAAAAATTACGCCAGAATTACTAGCAGATTTAAACGAAGTAGGTGGTTCTGAGGCAAACGTTGCATCAGGTTACCACGCGATTGAATTCTTGCTTTGGGGCCAAGACCTAAACGGCACTAACGCAGGTGCAGGTCAACGCGCTTACACTGATTTCGTTGTGGGTTCTGAGTGTACGAATGGCCATTGTGAGCGTCGTGGAGAGTACCTAAAAGCAGCCGCTGATCTACTGGTTCAAGACCTTGAGTGGATGGAAAAGCAGTGGTCTGCTGAAGTAAAAGGTAACTACCGTGAAGAGCTACTGAACGACTCAGCGGACAATGGTCTACGTAAGATGCTATTCGGCATGGGTTCTCTTTCTCTAGGTGAGCTAGCGGGTGAGCGCATGAAAGTGGCACTAGAAGCGAACTCAACTGAAGACGAGCACGATTGTTTCTCAGACAACACGCATAATTCTCACTACTACAACGAGCAAGGCATCTACAACGTTTACACAGGTACATACAAAGGTGTAAACGGCAAAGAGCTATCTGGTCCAAGTATTGCTGATCTTGTTGCTCAAAAAGATAAGAAAGCCGCGACCGACATTCAAAAGCAGTTTGATACAACACTTAGCCAAGTTGGTGAGCTAGTGACTTCTGCAGAGAAGAATAACCAGCATTTTGACCAACTTATTGCGGCGGGTAACGCACAAGGCAACGCGCTGGTAAACGACACCATCATGTCGTTGGTAGCGCAAACTGGTGCGATTGAGCGAGCGGCAAACATTGTCGGCATCGACAGCCTAAGCCCTGATACTGCTGACCACGAGTTTTAATAAGAAAACCATAATAAATAAGGGCTCTTTGTGAGCCCTTTTGACGTTTGAGCTCGTTGTTATCACCCTTGTTGTCTATGTAGAGCAATGATATGAAGCCATACCTAATTTCTGCGCTAGCCGCGATCCTTTCTTCTTCTGCCATGGCTTACGATGTTAAGTCTGGAGGCAAAACCAGTGTTAAAAAAGACGGCGCGAATGCCTATTCTCTTCCTGCTGCTAACTTGCCAATGAGCAAACGCCTCGATTTTAGCGTCGGTAACAGCTTTTTCCGCAACCCTTGGGTACAAGCGCCAGCGTCAACAGACGCTCGTGATGGCTTAGGCCCGCTTTTTAACACCAATGGTTGTCAGAATTGTCACATCAAAGACGGTCGTGGTCATCCGCCAGAGAAAGATGATTTACATGCCGTGTCTATGTTAGTGCGCTTAAGCATTCCTGCGATGACGCCAGAACAAAAGAAAGCCTACATCAAAGACGGTGGCATACCTGAGCCGACTTATGGTGGCCAGCTTCAAGATTTCGCCCTGCAAGATCAAACGCCAGAAGGCAAAATCGAAATCACTTACACCGATGTCCCAGTGAAATTTAAAGACGGTACGACGGTGACACTAAGAAAACCTCATTTGAACATTACCGAGCTGGGTTACGGCGATATGCACCCAGATACCGAGTTCTCAGCACGCGTGGCACCGCCAATGATCGGCCTTGGTTTGTTAGAGAGTATTCCCGACGAAACGCTACTTGCTTGGGCTGATGAACAAGATGCCGACAAAGACGGTATCTCAGGCAAAGTAAATAAAGTGTGGGATATTGAGAGGGACAATTTCTCGATTGGTCGTTTTGGCTGGAAAGCAGGACAACCGACGCTAATGCAGCAAAATGCAGCAGCATTTAATGGTGATGTGGGTCTTACGAGCCATTTATTCCCAAATGAAAACTGTACCTCGAAACAAAGCATTTGTGACGACATGCCAAATGGCGGCAAACCAGAAGTGAGTGAAAATATTCTCGATTTCGTAGAGTTTTACAGCCAGCACTTAGCTGTACCTATTCGCCGTAATGTCAATGACCCTAACGTGAAACTTGGTCAGCAAATCTTTGCTGCGTCTGGCTGTGAAAGCTGCCACAAGACCAGTGTTAAAACGGCGAAACGACCAGAGTTACCAGCGCTTTCTGAGCAGCTTATCCACCCATACACCGACATGCTTTTGCATGACATGGGTGAAGGCTTAGCCGATAACCGTCCGGAATATCAAGCAAACGGCCGCGAGTGGCGAACAGCACCGCTATGGGGCATTGGTTATACCGAAGAAGTAAACGGACACACTTACTTTCTACATGATGGCCGCGCTCGTAACCTGATGGAAGCGGTGTTGTGGCACGGCGGCGAAGCTGAAACGGCGAAACAAAACGTCTTAGCACTGAACAAAAAAGAACGTGACGCATTGATTGCGTTTCTGAATTCTCTATAAGGAAGCAACCATGAAAAAAACACTATTAGTGAGTGCGATTGCCGCAACGTTAAGTTTGGTTGGTTGCCAATCGACCATCGGTTCGAGCTCAGCCAAGCCTGAGAGTACAAGTCATATTTCTCAAAGCGTGTACGAGGTCGAGTTTCAATCAGCTCAGACGTTTTTAGCGCAAACCACAGAACTTGAACAACGCTTCGCAGATTACTGCGCATCAGAGTCGAAGGATGATGCACAAGTAAAACAGCAGTGGCATCAAACGATGCTTGCGTGGATGGCATTACAAGGTCAAGAACGTGGCCCTGCTACGGCGCTGGAGCAAAGCTGGAATGTTCAGTTTTGGCCAGATAAAAAGAACACTACTGGTCGTAAAATGTCTGTATTGACGAAATCTGACCAAGCTTGGAGTGCAGAAGATATCTCCACCCAAAGTGTCACCGTGCAAGGTTTAGGGGCTCTGGAATGGCTGCTTTACGATAAAGCGTCGACCTTATCTAGCAACAGCAATACTTGTGTGACAGGCGTAGCGATTGCAGAAAACCTCGATAACAAAGCGCAGATCATCGCGGATTCTTGGGCAGAGAACCCTTGGAAATCGCTAGAGATGACGGAATGGGAGTCTGAGTACATTTCACTGCTCTCGAATCAGCTTGAATACAGCATGAAGAAGTTGAGCCGACCGCTAGCGAAGATTGGTAAGCCTCGCCCGTATTTCTCAGAATCGTGGCGTTCAGAGACCTCGCTTTCAAACTTAAAAGCCAACCTTCAAGGGATGGAAGCGTTGTACTTTGCTAACGGGAATGGTCTAGATGCGCTACTTAGAGAGCAAGGCCATGCAGATCTCGCAGACCGTGTTGTTCATCAGTTTGAAATGGCGTTAGAAACTTGGCCAGAGGATAAGAGCTTGTTTGCTGCACTACAAACAAAAGAAGGCTATCGCATGGTGCTCGCTCAATACAACAAGCTAGAGCAATTGAAGTACCTGATTCACGAAGAAGTGGCGATCGAGCTTGGCGTAGTTATAGGATTTAATGCAACCGATGGTGACTGATCAAACCCGCCGAACTTTGCTGAAAGCCGCTCTATTCGGGGCGGCTACACCTATGATGCCATTTGGTTGTTCTTCAACAAGCTCACGTGAGCCTGCGTTGATCGGCTGCTCTATCATTGGCCGAGATAAATATGCAGCGGTGGTGGCGGATGAGCATGGTATGCCGCTATCTTCATTGCCGATTCCTGAGCGTGGTCACGGTGTGGCAACCAACCAACAAGGCCACGCCGTAGTTTTTGGTCGTCGACCAGGTACTTTCTTCATGGTATTTGATTATCGCTCAGGGCAGATGATCAAACTGCAACTAGCAAAGTCAAATCGTCATTTCTATGGGCATGGCGTTTACTCCCACGATGGCACGTTGCTATTTGCCACAGAAGGGGAGAGGGGGACAAGTCGTGGGATCATTGGTGTTTATGATGTGCAGAAGCAATATCAAAAAATCGATGAGTTAACGGGTTTTGGTCTTGGTCCTCATGAAGTGATCATGATGCCTGATGGCGCATTAGCGATTGGCGTCGGTGGCGTACACACCAACGGCCGTGAACCTCTCAATCTTGATAGCATGAGACCGAGTCTGAGTTACCTTTCACAGGAAGGGGAGCTATTGGATCAAGTGTCTTTACCGGATCATAAGTTGAGTATTCGCCATTTAGCTCATGATGGTGCGGAAACCGTGCTTTGTGGTCAGCAATATCGTGGTGAGCCGGACGAGTATCCAGCCTTGATCGCCATGCACACGCGTGGTGGTGAAATGCAAGATCTTCAAGCTGAGCCTGAAGAGTGGGCGCGTTTCAATCACTACGTTGCGAGTATTGCAGCAACCGATGAATGGATCTTAGCCACTTCCCCTCCGGGCAGTTGTTATGGTATGTGGTCTAAATCTACGGGCAAATTGGTAGAGCTAAGTGCGTTACCAGACGCCTCTGGTGTTGTGGTCTATGGCGATGAGTTCCGAGTCAGCTCTGGGGCGGGAAAAGTGGTAGAGCAAAGACCAGAGGAGTCAAAAAGTACCTTCGCAAGCGGAGTGCAATGGGACAACCATTGGTCGAGAATTATCTAGAAAGATCATTGAGTAATTACTTATAGAGAGTTTTGTTGTCGTTTTCGGCATCAGATTCTTAATTTTAAACCTGCAAGCTGTGAGATATTTGCCATACTTTTTATTATGGCAAGTAGCGCAAGGATCATTTCAGTGTTTGCTAGGGTTTTAATCATGACGGCACTTCTGGTGCCGTTTTGCAGCTTTTCCACCGTCGTTTCTCTCGAAGCTTCAGCGCAAGTCGAGCAAGAGGGAGCGGTACAAAAGCTGTCTGTAGAAAAAATGATCCATTATCCAGAGGTGATTGATCAACTGTATCAAAGCACCAATTACCGTTTGAACTGGGAAAATGAAAGTGATATTGAGCAGTTTCTTTTTCAAGTAAACCTGGTTGCACTTGCGGATGTCACCGATGAATTCGAAAATCAACTTCACCGGATAAACCAAGTAAGGTGGCAGGGAGATAATCTCGACTTCGATTTAGTGATGACAGATTCACTCTTGATGTACCTTAGTTATCTTGAGCAACTCCCCGAAGAAGGGATTAATTGGCTATTTACAGACAAAGCCCATGTTACGTTACCCGCTCCTAGCATCGATACTTTATCGGTTCTGAGTAATGAGATTACGGTTGGCAAACTTGGTCAGTTTTTGGCAAGTCTCCGGTCTCCATTACAAACAGATGATGCTTTCTACTCCGCCTATTCTTCGCTATCGGAACATTCTCAGTACCAATATCCTGCCTATCAACAAACTGGGCTAGCACGTGTTGGCGATATATTAGAAAACAGACCCCTATTGATTGAGCGAATGGAGATCGTAGGCGTAGATGTTTCTTACTTGGATTTAGTCACTGAAGAATATGACGAACAATTAGAGCTTGCGATAAAAGAGTTCCAGCGTATTCATGGTTTGAAAGAAGATGGCGTTATCGGCCCGAATACCATTCGATGGATCAACTTTTCTCCTCAAGAGCGATTGCATCTGTTGGCGTTGAATTCTGAGCGTTCAAGAATTTGGTCGAAAGAAAGGGATAATGTTGTCTTTGTTAACGTGCCTGGATACGAAGTCACGTATTGGCATGACGGTCAACCCTTGTTTGAGTCTAAAGTCGTGGTAGGGAGAGCATCAAGAAAAACGCCCATCATGTCGGTAGCACTGGATTCAGTTATTCTCAACCCAACTTGGAACGTGCCTTGGACTATCATGGTTAAAGACATTATTCCTAAAGTAAAACGTAATCCGATGTATTTGATTAACCATAACATTCAAATCATTCGGTCTTGGACTTCGAACGAAATTATTGATCCTACAACCATCAATTGGGCAACGGTGAATCCGAGAACATTTCCTTATCGTATGCGACAGGCGTCGGGCTTACAAAATGCACTGGGATTGTACAAGTTCAATATGCCTAACCCACAAGCTATTTATTTGCATGACACGCCAAGTAAAAACTTGTTTGAACAGGACAGACGCGCATTCAGCTCAGGATGTGTTCGTGTAGAACATGCAGACCAGTTAGCAGAACTTCTGTTCAAAACTCAGGGGTTGGAAGAACGTTTAGCGAAAAAGCGAGAAAGTTCTCGTCGGTCTAACACGTCAGTTCCTTTGGGAGAGCGCATTCAAGTACACATCATTTATCAAACAGCATGGTTGGAAGAGGGAACGCTTTACTACCGTGATGATATCTATAAGTACGATCACCGCAGTTGAAATCTTTAAGGAAAATTTACAAAACGAAGAATTCTCTTTTCGTTCAATAATTAAACAATAATTACTGCGTCTGAAAATCAAGATGGAGTGTTTTATGCGTTTGACGTGACAAATGTGTTTGGTTAATGTCCACGACTTGTCTAGTTGTTGAGCACTGTATTTTGAAATGGTAAGTCGTAACTTTTCCCGCCGAGATTTCCTTAAAATGACCGCTGGTGGTGTGGTGTTGGCGTCTGCCCTGCCATCATTTTCTTGGGCTTCACTCCCTGACGAGCCACGTGCGCTGGCGATGAACAATCTTAATACTGGAGAGATCCTCGAAACATGCTATTTCGATGGAAAACGATACATTAATGATGAACTTCAAAGGCTGAATGAGTTTTGTCGAGACCATCGACGAAATGAGGTTCATCCCATGGATCGACGCTTGTTCGATCAAATAAGTCAAATTCAAAAGTTAATTGGTACAGAAGCAGAGGTGATCGTCATTTCAGGTTACCGTTCTCCTGCCACTAACGCCTCGCTGCGCAACGGGTCTTCTCGTGTAGCGAAAAAGAGCATGCACATGGAAGGAAAGGCCATTGATTTCCGTTTAGACGGCGTGAAGCTTTCAACGGTTCGTGATGCTGCATTAAGCCTAAAAGCCGGTGGCGTGGGTTATTATCCAGGCAGTAACTTTGTTCATATCGATACGGGTGCTGTTCGTTCCTGGTAGTGCCAGTTGAGACAAGGTTTCTAGTCTCAGAACGTCGTCGATTACCCACAGTTCAAAGCTTGAAGTCGCTAGGCCTTAGTGTCATAGTTGCGGCAGTTTTCACGCAAATTTATTCGGTATAGGTTATCTATGGCTCTGAAATACCAAGTTGTTCCAGTAACATCTTTCTCTCAAAACTGTTCTATTGTCTGGTGTGACGAAACCATGAAAGGCATTGTGGTTGACCCAGGCGGCGATGAAAAGCAGCTCGCTATGCTTATCAAAGAGCTGGGTGTTGACGTGGTAAACCTAGTGCTAACTCACGGTCACTTGGACCACGTAGGTGGCACGGAGCCGCTGTCTGCACTGCTTGGCGGTACAGAGATTGTTGGTCCTCACAAGGCAGATAACTTCTGGTTGCAAGGTTTGGAAGGTCAGAGCCAAATGTTTGGTTTCCCACTGACAGAAGCGTTTGAACCGCACCAATGGCTAAATGAGGGTGACACTGTCACTTTTGGTAATCAAGTGCTGAACGTATTCCACACACCTGGTCATACACCTGGTCACGTTGTGCTTTACAGTGAAGAAGCGCGTTTAGCGTTTGTGGGTGACGTTTTGTTTAACGGTAGCATTGGTCGAACTGACTTCCCACAAGGCGATTTCAATACGTTGATTAGCTCTATCAAAGAGAAATTGTGGCCTTTAGGCAATGATGTCACGTTTGTCCCTGGTCACGGCCCTCAATCGACTTTCGGTCATGAGCGTAAAACTAACCCGTTCGTTGCTGACGAGATGCCGCTTTACTAAAAGTGCGTGTACTAAGCATTATTCTGGCTCGGCGGCAGCTAAGTATCGCCGAGTCAGTCCCACAAAATCCTCAGCCTCACGATCTAGATCACTTGCTGATATAAATAGATCGTAGCCATAAAAGCCTCTCTGATACTTCATCCGGTTGGCGAGCATCGCTAACAAACCTTTGTACTCAATCCCATCTCTGTTTATATACGGTTTAGGGTCAAGCACCATATCCTCAAACTTATCTTCACACTGATTTTGTTTCGCGCCTAAGTAAAGCAGTGCTCGCTGGCTGAGGAGAATTTCAGTCGCTATACGAGGGCAGATTGAATTTAAGTAGGGTGAGTAGTGTTTTAGACGAATACCGATCCAAGGTAGCGGTTGGTGCCAGCCTTCCTGTTGGTAGCTACAAATACCGATTGACTCAATATTTCGCCATCTGACGACCCAACCTCCTTTAAAAAGGTGTTGCTGAAAGTGAGAAGCTGTCAGCGTAAAAGTGACTTGGCTTTTCTTAATCATCAAGATGGCGAAACCAACGATTGCAGACATCAAAATGACCGACAACATGGCTTGCTTCCATCCCGGAGAAATGGCAACCAAAAACAAAGTGATGAGTGCAACGAGCAACAAAAGTATTCTGTTGATAGGGGAGTCGGGTTTGAAATGTGAATTTGTTAGGTGCAGCGTTTCCATGCTTATAACCTCATCGAATACTTGTTCAAAAATGAGTGGGCAGCTTTATGTGCATTGACTTGCATTCAAAATAAAACAAACCTCTGTTTTTATACCCAGTATTCAATAAATCCGTTCATAAAATATCTGATTAAATAGTAGACGTTCTATGCTTTGAGCGCATTTTTCATCGCGTTTCGCCGCTAAAACCTACAAATTGCTTGTGAATTTTGGTATAAAACGCGCTTCAAATTTTCATCCCTGCTGAGATGCAGTGAACTGGAGAAATATTCAATGAGACTTGCTCATAAGCGTAAAGTGCAGATGAAACTGCAAAAACGCATTAAAGCGACAGTAGCAAACTTAGCTGCAGCACCTAAAGCAGTGAAGCCTGTTGCGGAAAAAGCAGTAGCACCTTCTGTTGCTGAAAAAGCTGTTGCGGAGAAAGTAGTAGCTGATAAAAAAGTAGCTGCAGTGAAAACAGTTGATGTTGCCCTTACTCCTAAGCAACAACAAGTATTAGACATCGTTATGGCGAATGCTGAAGGTATTAACCCTAAAGGCATCGGTCTAGCTGCAGGTCAAGAAGATACTAAAGCGGCATCATGGGCTACTGGCGCACTAAAGAAGCTTCTTGAAGAAAACCTAGTTCAAAAAGAGCAGTTAGCAGGTAACAAAGTTATCTACAAAGCAGTTTAATTACCGCTACCGTTCTAGATTGAATACCTCGGCCGATGCCGAGGTATTTTTTTATCTTGGTATTGGAAATAATGCATTAAGTTCTGACTTTAACACTACCAATAAGTGGTTTGTCACATTTTCTTAAATACTATGTAAATTTTTTGGCAGAAAAATACGTAAGTATTGTCTTTTATTTTTATTCATAGATAAAAATATAATTTATTGATTTTGCTATTATTAGTCTTTTGTCATGACGGTTTTCCTACGTACTTGTACGTAATACCTTAGGCTAATGCCTTATTGATGAATCACTCGCTTCCGTGTTCATGCCCATTTCGCATTAGACAACATTGTTACATCTTTTATACCGAATACAGCCAATCCTAATGAAATGGATGACAACAATAACCTTGGTGATAAAGGACGTGAACGATGAGTCTAATCCAAAAATCTTTAAAACGAGTGCTCAAAACAACCGCTGTCGCTGCCGCGATGGCACTCGCAGCGACTTCTGTAAACGCTGCTGAAAAAGTCTATCGTTTAAAGCTTGCTGAAACTTGGGGGCCTAATTTCCCAATTTTTGGTGATACCACAAAAAACATGGCCAAAATGGCGGAAGAGATGTCCAACGGACGTTTGCAAATCCGCATTGATTCCGCAAACAAGCATAAAGCGCCTTTTGGGGTGTTTGATATGGTTAAGTCGGGTCAGTATGACATGGGTCACTCAGCGTCTTATTACTGGAAGGGTAAGGTTCCAAACACACTTTACTTCACTTCTATGCCCTTCGGTATGTTGCCAACTGAGCAGTATGCATGGTTTTACTACGGCGGTGGTATGGAGCTGATGGAAAAAGTGTACTCTCCACATAACTTGATGTCTTTCCCTGGCGGTAATACCGATACTCAGATGGGCGGGTGGTTCCAAAAAGAGATCAAGTCCGTCGAGGACTTACAGGGTTTGAAAATGCGTATCCCAGGATTTGCTGGTGAGATTTTGGCTGAGTTAGGTGCCAAGCCAACGAATATCGCCCCTGGTGAGCTATATACTTCTCTAGAGCGTCGCACAATTGATGCCTTGGAATGGGTTGGTCCATCGCTGGATCTACGTATGGGCTTCCACAAAATCGCGCCTTACTACTACACAGGTTGGCATGAGCCAGCGACTGAGCTTCAGTTCCTCGTTAACAAGCGCACCTGGAACCGTCTACCTGATGATCTAAAAGCGATTTTGCAAGTAGCCATGAAAACGGCCGCTTACGATATGTACACGCAATCGAAACACGAAAGCGGCAAAAACTGGGCATCTATTAAGTCTGAATACCCAAATGTTGAAGTAAAAGATTTCCCACCTGAAGTCGTAGCTGCGTTGCGAGAAGCAAACGATCGTTTGTTGAAAGAACATGCAGAAAAAGATGCTTTGGCGAAAGAGATTCAAGAGTCGCAAGCGAACTATATGAATCAAGTTCGACCATGGTCAGATATTTCGCACCGAGCGTACTTAAACAGTCAAGCTCAACAATAACGTTATGAAGCAGGCGATGCCAAGAGGTTTAGCCTGCTATCGAAGCCCAAGAAAACTTCATAATGAATGCTCCGCACCATAGCGGAGCGCATCTAAACGTTCCACGGAGTTCGGAATGAGAAGTCTTATTTATATTGAGCGATTATTTAACCGCTTTAGCGATTTTCTCGGATGGTTATCCAGCATCCTGTTTATTTTGTTGTTAGCAAACGTTGTGTACGACGTTGTCATGCGTTACGTGTTTAATGATGTGTCTATCGCATTCCAAGAAATGGAATGGTATCTATTCTCTGCCGTGTTCTTGCTTGGTGTGCCTTACGCAATTAAGTCCGGTGGCCATGTTCGCGTCGACATTTTTTATGAACGCTTATCTTACAAAGCACAATCCATCATCGACATCATAGGCACACTATTTTTCTTATTCCCTTTTTGCCTACTGGTAGCTTGGTTTGGTATTGATTTCGCCAAGGAAAGTTACGCGTTAGGCGAGACGTCTGGTGACCCAGGTGGCTTACCATATCGTTGGATTATCAAAGCGATGATTCCGCTGTCATTTTTCTTTATGGCGGTGAGTGGTATTGGATTATTACTTCATTCAATCAACAAAATTGTCAACCCTCATCTCATCTATGCCGGTAATAACGGTAAGTCGTAAAAGGAAGTCATTATGATCGGTATAGTGATGTTTTTTGTTGCGCTCTTTGCGCTTCTATTGGGATTTCCCGTTGCCTTTACTTTTGGTGGTATCGCGCTGATTTTTGGTGTTTGGGCTGAAGGCATCGAGATGTTTGCTTTTATGCCATATCGAATTCAGTCCATTATGGAAAATACGGTGCTAATGGCCGTACCGCTGTTCGTTTTTATGGGGCTAGTGCTACAGAAAACGAAGCTTGCTGAACAGCTACTAGAATCAATGGGGCGTTTGTTCGGTGGCGTTCGCGGTGGTATCGCTATTTCTACCGTGTTAGTTGGCGCATTGCT
Organism: Vibrio sp. Vb1018; assembly: GCF_033338775.1. Taxonomy (NCBI): domain Bacteria; kingdom Pseudomonadati; phylum Pseudomonadota; class Gammaproteobacteria; order Vibrionales; family Vibrionaceae; genus Vibrio; species Vibrio sp. Vb1018. Next base: position 15,813 of record NZ_JAWOTI010000028.1, on the reverse strand, counting down.
TGCAGCTTCAACGGGTGTGGTAGGCGCATCAGTTGTTGCGATGGGCTTAATATCTCTTCCTGTGATGCTCAAGTACAATTACGACAAAGGTTTAGCGTGTGGGACTATTTGTGCGTCTGGCACGTTGGGCCAAATTATCCCACCTTCTATCGTATTGATCTTGTTGGGTGATGTACTTGGCGTACCGGTAGGGGACCTATTTCAAGCTGCGATCTGGCCCGGTATTACACTTGTTGGCGCCTATGTGATCTACATTCTCATCTACGCGAAGTTGAACCCTCAAGCCGCACAGGCGATAGAGCGCGATGAGTCGATCAGTCGTAAACAAGAAGTGCTCACCGCACTGAAAGCTGTATTGCCACCTTTAGCATTGATCATCGTGGTATTGGGCTCCATCTTTGCAGGGATTGCAACACCAACAGAGTCAGCGGCACTGGGGGGTGCAGGTGCGATTATTTTATCACTATTGTATAAACAGTTTAGTTGGTCGATGATTTATGATGCATCAAAAGAGACAGTTAAAGTAACCGCAATGGTCTTTGCGATCTTACTTGGTGCGACCGCCTTTTCAATGGCATTTACCTACACTGGTGGTGATTATTTAGTTGAAGAGTGGATGTTAGAACTGCCGGGTGAAAAGTGGGGATTCCTTATTATTACCATGGTGGTGATTCTGATTTTAGGTTTCTTTATCGACTTCGTTGAAATCTGTTTTATCATCGTGCCAATTATTGCGCCAGTCGCTGAATTGATGGGCATTAATATGACGTGGTTTGCGATTCTTATTGCGATGAACTTGCAGACGTCGTTCCTCACACCGCCATTTGGCTTTAGTTTGTTCTATCTAAAAGGTGTCGCTCCAGCAGGGGTTACTACGCGTGATATCTACAAAGGTGTGATGCCATTCATCGCGATTCAGATTGTTGTGTTGACGTCTTTGCTGTTTTTCCCAGGTTTTTACGGTATGAGTTAATCACTCGATAATAAAGAGATTTTGTGAACTGAGAGTTTTTACCTTTTGAGACAAGTTGTTAAGCTGTTAATTATGTCTATGCAGACACAATCGATTAGTTTGTACTGCTAAGATAGTAAGCTGTAAAGGCAGCGTTTCATGGAGGGAAGGGATGCCTCTCAAAGCAAAGTTAATTCTGCTGACACTGATACCCGTGGTATTGGTGTCAGCGAGTATCAGCTGGATCTCTATCTATCAAACCAAGACCCTTGGCAAAAGGGAGGTAGAGATCTTTCATCAAAACCTGATCCAATCAAAAGAAGCGGCGCTGAAAGATACGGTCGACGTCGCTTTTGACTCCATTTCTTACATCTACAACGATCCGACATTAGAAGAGAGTGTTGCCAAAACGCGTGTGAAAGCGATTTTAAATCGTTTGAGTTATGGGTCGGACGGCTATTTTTTTGCTTATGATAAATATGGTACCAACCTTGTACACCCAGTTCTTCCGGAGCTTGTCGGGGAAAACTTACTCTATCTTGAAGACGAAAATGGCGATCGCTTAATCGAAGCTTTATTGTATCAAGCGCAATCAGGTGGTGGATTTCATCAGTACCTGTGGCAAAAGCCATCTACAGGTGAAGTTGTCCCTAAGCTTAGTTACGCTGCATGGCTCGATAAGTGGGAATGGATGATAGGGACTGGGCTGTATATTGAGGATGTCAGCCGAGAAGTCGCCAATATGCGCGCGGCAGTGAACAAAAATATCGAAACGACATTTTTCTCAGTCGTCGTGATCTTAGCGGTGACCGTTGCTGTAATCATTGTTCTCACTTTGGCGATCAATCTGCACGAGCATCGCCTCGCTGATAAGAACCTGAAAGAATTGGCACATAAAACCGTGATGTTCCAAGAAGATGAGAAAAAGCATTTAGCGCGAGAACTGCACGATGGAATCAATCAGTTGTTAGTCTCCAGTAAATGTCATTTAGACTTAATGAGTCATAGACTTGAAGACGAAAAACTCAAATCCCACTTAGATAAATCACAACGATCGCTCGTCACCGCGATAAATGAGGTGCGGCATATTTCTCATCAGCTCCGTCCAAGCGCCCTCGATGATATCGGTTTAGAAGCAGCACTGACGACCTTGCTACAGGATTTTCATTCCCATTCCGGGATTGATATCGAGAGCAATTTCGATACTCAGCAGCACAAACTGACTTCGGAAGTCGCAACGACGCTATATCGCGTCGCTCAGGAGTCTTTGAATAACATTGCAAAACATGCGCGAGCGAAAAAAGTAACGGTTACTTTGCAAAAAATGGGCAATATGCTGCAATTACTCATACGTGACGATGGGGTTGGATTTGTGGTTAACCATGCAGTGCACCAACAAGGGATTGGGTTAAGGAACATGCAAGAGCGTGTAGAGTTCATCGGTGGTGAATTTGAGCTAATGAGTGAGCTTGGCTTGGGAACAGAGATTACTGTGCTGCTTAATTTGGATGAAATAGTTTATGGATAAACCGATTAGTGTAGTGATTGTCGATGATCATCAAGTAGTATTGGATGGCTTCATGGCTCGTTTGGAGTTAGAGCCTGACATCGAAGTGGTGGGTACAGCAAGTAATGGCTTGGAAGCGATAGAGGTCGCAAAGCACTTGCAACCGGACGTCATATTGATGGATATCAGCATGCCAATAATGAACGGTATTGAAGCGACTGGTGTAATTAAAGAAGCTCGCCCAGAGAGCAAAATACTTATGTTGACCATGCACGATAATCGCGAGTACATCATGAAGGTCATGCAAGCTGGTGCCGTAGGATACATGCTCAAGGAAATCTCGGCCGAGAAAATGGTGCAAGCAATAAAAACGGTTAACCAAGGCTCGACGTATTTCTGTGAATCCGTCACACAAACACTCTTTACCCAAGAAGTGGTGCCTGCCACGCAAAAAACGAATCCTCTCAGCCGCAGGGAAGAGGCGGTACTTAAATTAGTTGCTCAAGGAAACAGCAGCAAGAAAATCGCCACTTTACTCAATATTAGTTATCGAACGGTAGAGACGCATCGCCATAACATTAAGCACAAGTTGGACTTACATTCGACGGCAGAGTTAGCAAAATATGCGTTTGAAACTGGGTTGACTGAGTAGGAGAGTAGTGCCCGCAAAAAGCGAGCACGTGGGAGCGAAACTAATCGGCTTTGGTAATGCTACCAAGCTCGAGCATTGGAGCAACATCGATGTCCTCTGCATTCATCATCGTCGAGATGCGTTGAACGGAAGATAGTAGAAGGGATTGCTCCCATTCTTCCAATTTTTGGAATCGATTAATGAAGTGCTCTTGCAGCGGCGTTGGTGCTTGTTTTAAGGCTTCTTGGCCCTTGCTCGTAAGTACAGCATGCACTTTACGCTTGTCTTGAACACTGCGCTGACGCTCAACAAACTGGCCTCGTTCTAGTCTATCTAGAATGGTCGTTGCGGTCGCTTGGCTCATGTTAGTGTGGCTAGACAACTGTTTAATCGTCACGTTATCTAAGTCATTGATAGCGCGCATCAAAATCAACTGTGGAGCAGTCAATCCAGACTCTTTGCTCAGCTTTTTAGAATGTAAATCAATAGCGCGGATGATCTGACGAATCGAGACCAATACTTCTTCGTACTTTTCCAATTTATTCATCCAGTCTGTAGGGAACATTTATCGAGGCGACACTAACTTAAATGCGCCCTTATTTAAAGGGGGGAAATCAAAAATTACCTCTACAATTTTACGCCGTGTCCTCAATACCATTTTGTCGCGCCTTTTCGACAAAATAAGAAGAGCTAAAATTATTATAGCAATAAATGTTTGTGGTCTAACTATTGTAGTAGTGATTTGTTCTATCAAAGGCCGTAACCACACAGTGAAAAGTAAGTTATTGGATTTTTTAATAGCAAAAAGATAGACAAAAACGTGTCAAATGATAGGATCTTGCGCCTTCACGGAATGCAAAACGTATCGTGTTCGAAAGATTTTTTTGTTTGGTACGTAAAAACACTACAAAAATAGAGAGGAACGATGACAAAGGGTATAGATAAGTACAGTATCGATAGTACCGACTATACGGTAGGTCAGGACAACGTTCAAAAATGGGGTTTTGATGTTCATAACCCAGTTTTTGGTATTAGTGCAGGTTTAATTGCGCTGTTTCTTGTCGCTGCATTAGTTCTAGATGCACATACCGCAAAGACGGCACTTGATGGGCTGAAGTGGAAAATTATTGGTTCATTCGATTGGTTGTTCATTATTGCAGGTAACATTTTCGTTATTTTCTGTTTGGCGCTTATCGTCTCACCAATGGGTAAGATCCGACTAGGTGGTAAAGACGCTGTTGCCGATTACTCGTTTATGTCATGGCTTGCAATGCTATTTGCAGCTGGTATGGGTATCGGTTTAATGTTCTGGAGTGTTGCAGAACCTGTCGCTTACTTCACCGGTTGGTATGAAACGCCACTTGGTGTTGAGGCAAATACACCAGAAGCCGCGAGATTGGCACTGGGTGCAACGATGTTCCACTGGGGCCTTCACCCATGGGCAATTTACGGTGTTGTAGCACTTTCATTAGCATTCTTTGCCTACAACAAAGGTTTACCGCTATCTATGCGTTCGATCTTCTACCCACTTCTGGGTGATCGTGCATGGGGTTGGGCTGGCCACATTGTGGACATTCTGGCTGTGCTTGCGACTTTATTTGGTCTTGCTACATCCCTAGGTCTAGGTGCGCAGCAAGCAGCAAGTGGTATTCATCACGTATTTGGTGTTGAGCCAGGCCTGGGCCTACAAATCGTCGTTATTACCGTGGTGACTTTACTTGCTGTTGTTTCAGTCGTACGCGGCATCGATGGTGGTGTTAAAGTCATTAGTAACATCAACATGGTTGTGGCGTTCTTGCTACTTCTCCTTGTTGGTCTTATCGGTTGGGCGGCGAGCCTAGGTTCGATTCCAACCACACTTATGGCATATGTAGAGAATATCATCCCACTAAGTAACCCGTTTGGTCGTACGGACGAAGCTTGGTTCCAAGGCTGGACAGTGTTCTACTGGGCTTGGTGGATTTCATGGTCGCCATTCGTAGGCATGTTCATCGCGCGTGTTTCTCGTGGCCGTACCGTTCGCGAGTTCATCACAGCAGTTCTGCTGGTTCCAACTGCGGTTACCGTTGTTTGGATGTCTGTATTTGGTGGCCTTGCGATCGAGCAAGTTGTTGATAAAGTAGGTGAGCTGGGCACAAATGGCTTGACTGACGTATCACTTGCTATGTTCCAAATGTTTGATGTTCTTCCATTTGGTAGCATGCTTTCTATCATCGCTGTTGTGCTGGTACTTGTGTTCTTCATTACGTCTTCTGACTCTGGTTCACTTGTTATCGACAGTATCACGGCAGGTGGTAAAGTCGATGCACCTGTACTTCAACGTGTCTTCTGGGCATTCATGGAAGGTGCAATTGCGGTTGCTCTGCTATGGATTGGTGGCTCCGAGGCGGTTCAAGCTCTTCAGGCCGGTGCCATTTCTACAGCACTGCCATTTACCTTCATTCTGCTTGCAATGTGTGTGAGCTTATTGATGGGTATGCGAACTGAGCGTCAGTAATTCGGCATTTTATAAAACCGTCTGACTAACAATTAATCAAAAGGCCAGCAATTTGCTGGCTTTTTTTGTGCGGTTTTTATGACGCTTGAGACAAAAAAATGACACATGAAAGTTCATATTTTACAAAGAGTTAATGTGCTATTTTGTTTTTTAAAAATTAGTGAATAGTCGTAAAAAAGTGTGTAATATTCATGCACCTTAACTGTTCTCCCAACTCAAAAAACTATAAATATGAAATTATCATTAAAACAAAAGCTTATAGGCGCAAGCCTTTCTGCTGTTGTTGTGATGGCAACAGCACTTACTTGGTTGTCGGCTGGTCAATTATTTGATCAGACTCGTTCAGGTGTCTATTCACGTGCGCAAAGTCTTAGTACTACTGCGTCAGAGGGAATTTCTGATTGGGTCAATATCCGTAAAGATATTGCCACTGCGTTCAACGACTACTCGACCGAGCAAGACGTTGTTCCTTTCCTACAACAAGCTCGCAAGGCTGGTGGCTTCGATGACATCTTCCTTGGTACACCAAACGGTGATATGTACCGCTCTCATCCGGAGCGTAACCGTGCTGATTATGACCCTCGCACACGTCCTTGGTACAAGGATGCTGATGCCGCGGGTAAGCAAATCATCACAGCCGCATATCAAGACGCAATCACGAATGCACTACTTGTGACCATTGCTGAGCCAGTAATGAAAAATGGTCAGTTTGTTGGTGTTGTTGGTGCGGACGTGCTGATCGATCAGCTTATCAGCGATGTGATTAACTTAGATGCAGGTGAAAACGCGCATGCGATGCTAATCGACATGAATGAAGGCACCTTCTTAGCGCATCCAGATAAAAGCTTGACGCTTAAGCCTATCACCAGTGTTCTAAAAGATTTTTCAGAAGAGGCAATTGAGCGTGCCGCCGATGAAGGTCGTATCGAAGATACGGTAATCAAAGGAAAAGAGAAGCTTTACTACTTCAATAAAGTTCCTGGTACGCATTGGATGTTTGCGATTGAAATGGATCGCGCAACAGAAGAAGCAGGTCATGCGGTATTGCTACGAGATCTATTGTTCACTGCTGTGGCGATCACGATTGTGGTTATTCTTGCAGTTTCTTGGCTAGTTGGTTTCTTGTTCCGTGACTTGAACCGCGTATCAAATGCACTGGAAGAAATTGCATCTGGCGAAGGTGACTTAACGCAACGCCTAGAGCCACGCAGTGATGATGAAGTAGGTAAACTGGCGGAAAACTTCAACCGTTTTGTTGGCAACATGCACACAATGGTTACTAAGCTTAGCCACGTATCTTCTGCGCTTTCAGAGCAAGCACGCACGACAGCACAGCAAGCTGAGGAGCGTAGTCAGCGTATCTCTTACCAGCAAGATGAAATCAACATGGTGGCGACGGCTGTGAACGAAATGGCAGCAGCGACACAAGAAATTGCAGGTAATGCTGATAGCACGGCAAGTAACTCAGAAGAAGCGGTTCAAGCTTGTTCACATGGTTCTAGCCAAGTAACTCAAACGCAAGGCTCTATTCAGAACTTAGCGCAAGAAGTTCAAGTTGCTACTGATGTGATTCAAGAGCTAGAAGCACACGGAAATAGCATCAATACGATTCTATCAACGATTCAAGGCATTGCAGAGCAAACGAACCTACTTGCACTGAACGCGGCGATCGAAGCGGCACGTGCAGGTGAGCAAGGCCGTGGTTTTGCTGTGGTTGCAGATGAAGTCCGCGTATTGAGCCAACGTACTCATGCTTCAACGCAAGAGATTCAAGAAACTATCGAGATGCTACAAGGCACAACAGCCAAAGCGGTCGGTATTATGGGTGACAGTCGTCGTCTAGCTGATACCAGTGTTGATGATGCCAATGCGGCTGCAGCGAGCTTGACGCAAATCCACACTGCTGTTGAGCGTATCAGTGATATGGCAACGCAGATTGCTTCAGCAGCAGAAGAGCAAGCATCGGTAACCACTGAGATCACTCGTAACACTGAAGGTATTCGTGACGTGTCTAACGAGTTGTCAGTCGAAGCTCATCAAGCAGCAGAACAAGCTGCTCACCTGTCTGAGCTATCACACGAACTTGAACAAGAGATTCAACGCTTTAAGCTGTAATCTTGTCTCAACCTAAGTAAAAAGGAGCCATCTGGCTCCTTTTTTGATCGCTATTAAGCGTGAAGTATACTACAGCCAGAACTCACTGATGGGTTGCTCTTCACTGTAATGATGGGCGATTTGCGCTTGCAGTAGCTCTGCGGTAGCAATTGCATCGGTTAATGCATGGTGAGGCGTATAGTCTGGCAGCCCATAACGGCGTCGAGATTGCGCTAGCCGAACCGATTCTGGTTTTTTCCCTTTTAAACGCTCCCAGAGAGAGCCTGAACGTTTCTGTTGAATCGTTTCTTCAAGGTGCAGCGTATCTAAAACAGGAAACTCAATACCTTCCCCTAAACGGCTTTTGAGCGCTTTATCCAGAAACTCTCTCTCGATACGACGGTAATGAACAACAATGATTTTCCCGCTTAAGCATGGTAGCAGCTCGCTTAAGATATCGCCTAAGTCAGGTGCATCGATCAATTCGCTGTGAGTAATACCGTGTATAATGACTGAATCTTCATCGAGTGCACGCTGTGGACGTACCTTCCAATGACGCGAGTTACGTAGGAAAATTCGCTTCAGGTTAAACGGCACCAAACCAATAGTAATGATGTCATGTTTTTCAGGATTCAAACCCGTCGTTTCGAAATCTAACGCCACGAACTCCACCTCAGATAACGGTGTTTCTGGAGCAGGCGGCTTGTTGCTATAAAACGCAATTAAATTCTCATCCTTCGCCATCTCCAGCTTTTGTTCAAACTTCGTTGGCCACTGAATGGTTGGCCTCTGAAAGAGCTTTTTAATCATGCTAAACCTCACTTAAAGCTCTTGTTCGCTTGGTAGCGGAACTTAAGGAAATTTTGACCATTGCTTAGGATCTGGAATGCATCCTTTAGGTTGCGACGTTCAAACTCAGAGAGGTTTTCTGGTTCGATATTGTTATCAGGATCAATGCCTAGTTCCACATCCGTCGCTTGGTGACGAATACGCACCATGGAAATAAACTCTAACGCGTCTTTTAAGTCTTGTGCTCGACCTTTTGGCAAAATGCCAGCGTCAATGATGTCGTCGAGACGCTCAAACGAGTTCTGTGCACGTGAGCCAACTGCCAGAGAGTGAACACGAATTAAGTCGACCAGAGGAGCAGTACCGCGACGTTTGAGGTTGATGGAGTTGTTGTGTCTGCCATCTTTTTCCATCACGAAGTCTTTAAAGAAGCCTAGAGGTGGTGTTCTGTTTAGTGCGTTACGAGCCAAACACGCTAAGAAGCGGTTGTTCTTTCGAGCGCGACGAACAATAAAGCTAGTTAACTGTTCTGCCCATTTTAAGCGGCCATAGACACCATCCAAGTCGAAAAAGATGGAGGCGTTGAGTAGTGCTTTCGGGTTCGGGTTATCAATCCAGTCAGCAAAACACTCTTCCCACTCTGAACGAGTCATGCGCCATAGTGGGTTGGTTGCCATAATATCACCTGTGCAATATTTGTAGCCACAGGCATCTAACCCATCGCTGACGTATTTTGCTAGGGCTTCGAAGTATTTACCATGTTTCTCTTCTTGATAGGTCTCATCTAGAATGATGGCGTTATCTTGGTCAGTCACCAACAGTTGCTCATCTCGCCCCATTGAGCCAAGTGCAAGGAAACAATAAGGAATTGGCGGTGGGCCAAGCTCTTCTTCTGCCATTTCTAGCAGACGCTGTTTGAAGCTTCGGCCAATGACCGACATCGCGCTACCCACCATGTGAGAGTTGGCATCTTCATTGACCAGACGCACGAAGCTGCTTTTCACTTCTTCGGCAACAACGGCTAAATCTTCGATAGTCTGTTGTTGGAAAATACTACTCACCAACAACAACGAATTCTGAGATTCATAACGAACAATGTCGGTTGTTTCGATAATACCGATTGGTAATTGGTTTTTTACCACTGGTAGGTGATGTACGTTGTAACGCAGCATCGTTAACATTGCTTCATAGATGTAAGCGTTGTGGTCAAGAGACATGACCTCCGTGGTCATCACATTGGACACATCGTCCTGTGGGGACAAACCTTCAGCTAACACACGGGTACACAAGTCACGGTCAGTAATGATACCAAGTACTGGGGACTGTGGATCGTCTTCGTCACGAACGAAATCTGGGTCGACGATAAGTAAAGCCGATACGTTGTCATTCGCCATTTGCTGCGCGGCTTGCTGGATTGTCTGACCACGATCAATCGTATGAGCATCGCCAGTCAGCAAGGTTTTCACTTTCGACGTCGTCAGGTCATTGGCGTCTTTGTTTTCTGAAATGGCTTGGCGTAAACGAGCGCTATTTTCAACTTCAACAAAATCCGCAAAGGAATCAAAGTTATCGTAAATTTCTTGGAAAATGTCACCAGGAATACAGTAGAGCAGGGTATCCTCAATGGCTTTTACCGGAAAGCGGACTTTGTTATTGGTGAGCATGCCCATCTGGCCAAATAGGTCACCTTCGTCAAGGCGGTTATACAGCTCACCTTTGCGTCGATAAACTTCAACAACACCGCTTCGCACCACGTATAAATCTTGGATATAGTCTCCAAAATGGATGATGGGGGTATCTTCTCGGTAGTACGAGATTTCGACACTCTCTGTCACCTTGTTTAGTGTTTCTTCAGGGAGTTCATTGAACGGGGGATACTTGGCGAGAAAGTTGTAAATCTCGAGAAGTTCTGCATCCATCGAAGGCGCCTTTTAGTTCGCAAATAATAAAGTAATCTTAACTTAGTTTTAAAACAGAGTCTTATCTGAACCGCGATTTTCGTGCTCAGTCATAAGATTCTGACATATCGCACGATAAGGGAGCTTCATTTTTACTACTATATGGTCACCTCAATTGAAAAAGACGTCGTCGATATGTTTTCTTCGTGATGACTGATTAGCTCTTTGGCTGTTTCAGATCGTTATCACGTCTTTAGATTAAGCTATTCTTCTTGAGCCAAGTAGCTCAGGCGATGGAATACAGTGTTTAGATAATTCTCATGAAAGGAAGTCGAATGGTGAGAAATTTATTGCTTGTTTCTTTAGCTGCTTTGCCGGCGATATCAAGCGCAGCGGTCATGCACCAAGCAGAAAAATTTGGGTACGAACACATTCATTTGGATGTTGGTGCCGGAACGACAAACGAAGAATGGTTAGATAACTCTAATGCGACCACAGTTGGACTCGGTGGTAACTATTTGTTTACTGAGAACTGGTTGTTTAATGTTGATTACTCAGCGCAGTTTTTCCATCCGGATGATTTTACTCTTCGCATTGACCGCCTTTTGTTTGGTGGTGGTTACCGTTATGGAGTTACAGAGCAATTCGATATCTACGGGCTATATGGAATAGGCGCAATCAAAGCGAAAGCGACGGACGACAAAACGGATAATACGTTGTCTTCCGATAGCGAATTGATTCAAGCTGTAACTGTTGGGGTGAATTACTTGCTCAGTGAAAAGCTTATTGCGACAGCTGAAGTGGAGTTGAACCGTAGTGATATCGTTGATGAGAACAATTTTAAGATCGGTCTTAACTACCAATGGCATAAAGTCATCGGCACTGGTCTTTTTTATCAGTTTAGAGATACTGATTACAGCGGTGAAAGCTCAGATTACGTCAATGAAGTAGGGCTGAGTTTGAAGTTTGTCTACTAGATCGGACGGGTTCGTTTTTGGCGTTAAGTTAAAACAAAAAAGGTCAGCTTATGCTGACCTTTCCTTTTAATAAAGTATGCGACAGTCGATTATAAAACCGCTGCAATGCCTTTACATAGAGGGCCCATATTTGACTTCGTCATACCAGCAACACTGATTCGGCCAGAACCGACAATGTAAATACCGAACTCTTCTTTAAGGCGGTTAACTTGCTCTTTAGAAAGACCAGAGAAAGAGAACATACCATTTTGACGTTCGATGAAACTAAAGTCTGCGTCCACACCCTCTGCTTTTAGTGTCGCTACAAACAGTTCACGCATTTCTTGAATGCGGTCACGCATTTCTGCTACTTCAGCTTCCCATTCCGCACGCATTTCGGCGTTGCCAAGAATGTGAGTCACGACAGCGCTGCCGTGTGCAGGTGGGTTAGAGTAGATAGAGCGAATAATGGCTTTAACTTGAGAAAAAGCGGTTGTTGCGACTTCTTCTGACTCAGCTACTAACGTGAAGGCACCTACGCGTTCATTGTATAGGCCAAAGTTTTTCGAGAAAGAGCTCGCGACTAGGATTTCTTTGTTGTATTTAGCAAAAGTACGAAGACCTGCAGCATCTTCTTCCACACCTTTAGCAAAGCCTTGGTAGGCGAAGTCGAACAGAGGAAGCAATTTCTTCTCTGCGACAAGTTTCGCCAATGTTTCCCATTCTTCAGCCGTAGGATCGATCCCTGTAGGGTTGTGACAGCAGCCGTGTAGAAGCACGATGTCGCCTTCAGATGCAGATTGCAGATCATTTAGCATCGCATCGAAGTCTTTGTCTTTTGTTTCAGCATTGTAGTAGCTGTATTGTGCCGTTTCGATACCAGCAGCAGTAAATACGCCGTTGTGGTTTGCCCATGTTGGGTTGCTGATCCAGATCTTTACATCGCCTAGTTGACGTTTAATAAACTCGCCGGCAACACGTAGTGCACCAGTACCACCCGGAGCTTGAGCTGTTTTAGCGCGTTTTTCGTTTACAATTTCTGCATCAGAGCCGAAAAGCAGTTTTTGCACTGCAATGCCGTACTCTGCTGTGCCTTCGATGGTTAGGTAAGATTTGGTTTTTTCAGTTTCAACAAGTGCTGCTTCAGCTTTCTTTACTGTCGCAAGAACGGGAGTTTCGCCTTGCTCGTTTTTGTAAATACCTACGCCAAGGTTAATTTTGTCTGCGCGAGCATCTTTTTTAAACTCTTCAGTAAGGCCAAGAATAGGGTCAGCCGGAGCGGCAACTACTTTTTCAAACATAATCTTCATCCATGTTAATCGAAGGGGTGTGCTAACATTTATACCTTTCAGCAATATTGGTTACAACCGTTACTGAAAAGAAAACCTAAAAAAGTTGCGATTTGAAACAGAATTCTAACATAACTAAAGTTTTTGCCATGAAAACGTTTGGTAGGCACAGAGTTTGAAGGGCATTTATGCCATGGTTGGAGAAGTTTTGCACACATCCCAATCGTTTCAATTCAGTGCTTTGCGTTAACACGTTTATAATTGTCTAGTGAGGATTTGTTGAGACAAAAACGCCCCACCAAAGGTGGAGCGTTTACTGTTAGAGTATGGATATCGGTTGGGGTTATTTCTTCAGATTGATTTCCGACTCAACCGCATTGGTTTCGATGTCAGGGTTAGAAGAAAGTTTTTCAGTCGCCCAGTCGTTCATATGCTTTAAGATCGCTTTTAACGCGTGCTTTTCGGTTGGTACTTCTGTCTTTTCAACTTCAAGTTTTTGCTTCGGATGCGTACCCGTCGCATCTTCTGCAACGTGTAACCAATCTGGATGCCAGTAATAAGGTTGGCCGGAAGGAGAGCTCCAAGAATGTACGCCGTTGGATTCACCTTTGTATTTAATATCTTCTTCGTTGTATTTCGCCATTATTGTTTTCTCTCATAATCCATGAGTTGAGGTGTGCATCACCATTACTATTTAAATGTAACAGATGTAATGAAAATTAATGTGATAACAATCGACTTATTTTGCCCTTTGAACGCTATAGAAGATGCGTACTTCTCATTCAGAAGAATTTACTATTTGGCAGGTTTTAGCTTTATTTGTGTTTAAAGCATACAACGATGGATTCGCCTACCTAATGCTATTCATGAACGGTGATAGAGCCTAAACTACTCGTCATTCAAGTGTTTGAGAATCGCCGCTTTTGCATGCTCTTCTGTCGCTGTTTCTCCATCAGGGACTTCAAGGTCAGCCTTTTTGTGTTCACCCAAAGCATCTTCAGCGATATGCAGCCAATCAGGATGCCAATAATAAGGGGTGGTACTGCCAGGATGGTCCCAACTATGTACACCTTTATGTTTTCCGCGATACGAGAGATCGTCCATTGTAAAAACTTTCATCGCTTCCTCCTGATTTAAAGACCGTAGCTCGAAGTGAGTTTAACGAACTCAGTCCAACGTAAAACCTTGGCTTTTAGGTATTGCAAAGATGTGAGGCAATATGTGTGTAACAGTCAAAGTATGGGATATAAACGCTCACTTCGTGGCTGAAATATCTATTGATAAGCTTGATAAATTACGTTGCTAAATTGAATACTCCCATATCAGAATGCTGGCGCGAAGTATGCTATGGTGCGGCTGTAAGTGAAATGAGGGAAACATGAACCGATACCGTCAACTGGCTGAGCTGTTCAAAACGCAGATTCAGCAAAATACATGGAGAGCAGGGGAAAAGCTGCCATCAGTGCGTGTAACAAGCCGAAACCATTCTGTCAGCGCAGGTACGGTATTACAAGCTTATCAGTTGCTCGAAGCACAAGGTTGGGTCGCAGCGAAACCTCAGTCTGGATACTTTGTGACTGCGGAGTTGGACCGCTTCGAACCGAGTTCTCCAGCCACTTCCGTTTATCGCTCCAGCATCAACGATGAACTTTACGACTACCTCAAAAATCAGGCCTCACCGAATGCGGTGAAGTTTGGCTCCGCGTTTCCAGACCCTGCATTGTTCCCATTAGAAGCGCTAAACCGCAACCTAGCCAGCTCAGGCAGGAAGATGGGGGCAGAGACGTTATTGGATAACTTGCCGCCGGGCTGTGAGTCTCTACGCCGTTTGATTGCTCAACGGTACATCCAACAAGGTATGGTGTTTACCCATGATGATATTGTCGTTACTTCTGGCGCATTAGAAGCATTGAATTTGAGCCTTCAGGCCGTGACCCAGCCTGGAGATACTGTTGTAGTTGAATCACCGACGTTTTATGGCGCACTTCAAGCGATTGAACGTTTAGGTCTAAAGGCGATAGAAATAACGGTGGATCCGTTAACTGGACATTCAGTGGATCAAATTGAAGCGACTTTTGCCGGCAATGATGTTCGCGCATGTTGGTTAATGACTAACTTTCACAATCCAACAGGAACCTTATTAAGTGACGGGCAGAAGCAACGTATCGTCGAACTGGCTGACAAATACGATGTGTACTTGATCGAAGATGATGTGTATTCAGAGCTTTATTTTTCTGAAAAAAAGCCAAGCTCACTTAAAGCTTTTGATACACAAGAGCGCGTGTTGCATTGTGGATCATTTTCAAAAAGCCTTTGCCCTGGCTATAGGCTGGGCTGGGTGGTAAACAAACGCTTCAATGAGCAACTTCAAAAGCTGCAACTTATCTCGACGTTGTCAGGCAGTGCACCAATCCAGCAGGGTATCGCGCATTACTTGCAAAACGATAGTTATAATAGCCATCTTAGAAAACTGCGAAAGAATCTTGAGCAGCGGCAATTGGCGTTTATTGAACTGGTTGATAAGTACTTTCCCCAATCGATTCGTTACACGCAACCGGAAGGCGGCTATTTTCTTTGGATAGAACTGCCGAAAACAAAGTGCGGAAAAGCGATTTATCAGAAGTTATTGGAAGCGAACATCACTGTAGCATTTGGTCAGTTGTTTTCTATCGCTCCAAATTATGAGAACTACCTGAGGCTTAATACATCGTTACCTGTAAATGATGAATTAGAACAAGCCGTGAAGACGGTCGGAGAATTACTTCATTAGCCAACTGTTTACCTGTTTTTTGCTCAAACTGTATCAGTGGACGATACCGAAGCTGTGTTTCAATCATGGGCAGACAACCATTTAGGTTAGGAGCCGTAATGAAAAAGCAGTTGGTAAAGCATGAACTTAGGTTGATGGGTGTTGCTATTTTTAGCGCATTTTTGTTGGTGTTTGCACACTTGATATTGGCGAAATCTTTCTCTCATATGGTTTGGACGGAATACACTGCTGCCGTTATCCCATTTGTGATGTTTGGCTTGTGTGTGGTTGGAGTAAAATACGCAGCGCGAGCAGATGAGGATGACGATGAAAATAACAACTAGAGTGCATACACCGGTTGCTAGAAAATCATTCTGACCCGTCCTGATATGGGTTGACACTTTTTAACTAAAACGCTCGATGTACTTCATCGGGCGTTTTGTATTTTAAA
>NZ_JAWOTI010000027.1:7453-58513 GCF_033338775.1 Vibrio sp. Vb1018 | reverse complement strand
TGGTGATTTCTCCAATTGATTTTCCGGTGTAGCGGTTTCCGACGTCTCGGAAAACCAAGTAGTTCTCTCAAAGTTACCTCTATTAACGACACCAAATTCAGAAGCTTTAGAAAAAAGTTTAAAAAAATAACATTGCGAGATTTAGCTAATAAAATTGAAGAAAAGTAAGAAAAAGTGCTCAAGTTTCCACAAATCGAGCCGAGAGGGCTAAACTGTATAGAAAACCAGTAAAAGGAAACAATTAAAGGTAAGTTCGCAGACGATAGACGTGAAGATTAGAAAAGAAAAAGCCCCTTTTCCTTTGAGAGAACTGGGGCTAGGTTGGTCGCCAGAGCCTATGTGGAGATCAAGAGAAATGAACACATTTCCGGCATACCGAGTGCAACTTTACATTGAAAATGATTGGCAGGTGAGAGATGAGAGAGCCGCTCATTCTATTGTAAAGCTGCTTGCCAAAAGCCTGCATTCCCATCCACGTCTGAATGTATTGAGTACAGGCTAAGTAAACTACTGCAATAGTGACATTGCAGAGTTTGGCAACTGTTTCGCTTGAGCAAGAATCGATGTACCTGCTTGTTGCAAAATTTGTGCTTTGGTCATTTGCGTGGTTTCTTTCGCAAAATCTGTATCTTTAATTCGGCTGTTCGATGCGTCAACGTTTTCTTGGATGTTTGCCAAGTTGTTGATGCTGTGACTCAGACGGTTTTGCTTCGCACCTAAGTCTGCACGTTGCGAGTCTACGTATTTCAGTGCCGAATCCAGCACAGAAATCGCGTTTTGAGAACCTTGTACCGTGGTCATATCAATATCTTGTACTGACGTTCTGATAGGTTCATCACTCAGGCCAAGCTCAGATGCTAATCCACCAGAAATAGAAATCTCACCCTGAACGTTTGGATGCGCGACAAAAACTTGCAACTTGCCATCTTCACTTACAGACGCATTAATCATATCAGACTGACCATTAATGTAAGTGGCAAGCTCTTCGATGTCGTCGCCCACTTTGGCATTAATGTTGATTTCTAGATCATCAACATTGCCGTCTTCGTCTTCACCCATACCTGGTAGCGTGATCTTCAAGTCAGATTTAGCTGGGTCAACGCTCCAGTTTTTATCTTTACCGTTCTCAGATAAGAAGGTCACACCGCCCATGCGAGTATCGTCCGCACGAATGCTGGTGAGTCCCATGATCATGGCTTCACCTGAGCTCGCACCAATCTGGAATGCCGCTTCACCGAATGAGCCGTTCAATAGACGACGACCACCAAATGAAGTGGTTTCTGCAATACGGTTTAGCTCGTCAATCAATGCCATTGACTCTTCGTTGATCGCCTGACGCTCAGCTGGAGAGTTAGTACCGTTCGATGATTGAATCGCAAGGTCACGCATTCGTTGCATGACAGAGGTTGCCTCATTCATCGCACCTTCAGCGGTTTGTGCAATCGAGATACCATCGTTCGCGTTACGCATTGCCACATCTAGGCCACGAGACTGTGCAGTTAAGCGGTTAGAGATCTGTAGACCTGCCGCATCATCTTTTGCACTGTTAATCTTATGTCCTGAAGATAAGCGCTCCATCGACGTGTTTAATTCATCAGTCGCTTTGTTTAGGTAACGCTGCGCGGTCATCGCGGAGACGTTAGTACTAACTGTTACAGCCATTTTGCTCTCCTGTTGAGTTCGCAAGCTTTTGCGAAGCGGCCAGCTTTACTCTCATTTGGATAAGCACTGACCGTAAAAGTTACTTGCTAAATCTGCCTTAAACGCAGGGTTTAGAATCTCTAAATCTGTTCTGATATTTTCAATACAATTTGTGTGCCAACTTGCGTGAATTATTTAACTACTTTTAAAAGAATCAAATAAACAATAAGTTAGCTTTATCATTAAGCTATTTCCGGTTTGTCAGCCTCATCTTAGCCCAAGGGTATTGAACGCTGCCCTGTTGCCGCCCGACTTGCCTCCCGCATCATTGCCGCTTTGGGTAAAATCGTGCCGCATGACATCTCAGACTCTCAGGTTACGTCGACTTATCGCGCTTAAGGCTTTGCACATAAGGCATCAAAATCAGACAATGTGTATGAGTGTCATACTAGATGTAGTTAAACAACGTTAGATCTTTGGTCTTACCGAATGCTTGTTGCGATGCCTGTAACGCTCGCGAGTTTTCACTGAACTCGATCACGGCTTTGGAGTAATCCAAGTCCTCAAAGTTGCTCTTCGCTTTTGCCAGAGACAAATTAAAGTCTTCATGATTTTGCTCTTGGATATCCAGCGTACTCAATCGAGCACCGGCATCTGTACGCGCTTTATTCAAATGGATAAAAGCAGCGTGGAATTCTTCTGTCATTTGGTGCAATTTGGCGGTCGCCGACGTATCCGAAACCGATTTGTCTGACCATGCCATTGCATCCTTGAAGGTATCGAAAATGCTGAACTCTGCCCGCTTTTCGATCTCAATGCTGTCACCAGGCGTAATTTGGCCTTTTACATGCACTTTCAGGCCTTTGTATTCAATCCCTTTCTCTGGAGAAAACTCATCGGCATCCACTACTTTGCCGTTACGCTCTAATTGGTAACCAAATTTGCCGTTATTCATATCGACAAATGTCACGCGATACGCCGCATCATCCTTAGCGTCAACGTTAGTAGCTTTGTTTAGCAACAGCTCAGAGCCATTTTGTAGATCGTAATTCGGCTGATAGTCGCCAAATGGGTTTGGTATCTCCATAAACAGCTTGCTGCCAGGATCGTTCATTGGCATCTCAAGCATGCTAGAAACTTTCATTTTGCGCTGATAATCGTCCCCAGCGTATTGCACGCTACCATCTTTATCGCGATAAAATGGTTGGCTTTTTGGCTTAGTGCCAGCAAACACGTAGTTACCAGATTCATCTTGCGAGTTCACCAAGTTAAGGAAGTTGTTCGCAATCTCTTCTAGCTCACGCTTCTTTGCTTGTCGGTCTTCAGCAGAAAAGGCACCGTTAATCATCTCCATCGTTAAGCGCTTCGACTCGTCGGCAAAATTCTCCGCATTGGCGATATTAACTTCGTGGTTTTCTAGACGATTACGCACCAACACTATCGAGCTAAGATATTGTTGTAGCTGTTCTTGTTGCTGACTAATGTTTTGGATGTAATGCGCAGCGAGGGGGTCGTCACTAGGTTTCAGTAACTTTTTCCCTGAAGCAAGTTGCTCTTGGTTGTGGTGAACCTTATTCTCTTGACGACGCAGATCATTTTGTACGGACTGATAGTTATGGAAACTAGAAATTCGGGTTAGCACTTATCTCTTCTCCTTACCTCAGTTGTAAAATGGTATTGAAGGTATCATTCGCCGCTTGCATCACACGTGATGAAGCCATGTACGCTTGTTGAAACTTCATCATGTTGGCCGCTTCTTCATCGAGGTTAACGCCAGAAATAGAAGCAACGCGCTCTTGCGCCGCTTCATGCTCTAAACGAGCGACGGAGGCTAAACGGTTTGCTGTAGAAGATTTCAGTCCAACTTCAGTATTGAGGTTATGATAAACATCGATCAAGGTACTGGATTTTCCATCCATCATCTTGTCTGTTTGGATCTTCTGCATTTTTCTCAAGTTGCCGTTACCACCTTCAGAAGGCACCAAGTTTGCGGTGAATTTATCATTCATCAGTGCGCCTTCGCTCAACTCAAACACGGTTGCATCGCCGTTTTTATACAGCGGATGGCTTTTCGGCACTGAGATTTCAATCATCGGGTTATCTTTATCTAACGGGTATGAGTATTTGTCCGATAGTAAATTACCCTTGTTATCCGTGATCTTTAACCACGGCTTATCATGCTTCTCGTCGGCTGGTTGTACGGTAACCTCAAACTCTTTAACATCCCCCGCCTCACGAATTTTAAACTTGGCGTTACCTTGGGCAAAAGTGGTTGAGGCTTCATAACTTTGTGCGGCAATAGCTTTTGCGTCATTGGTTTCCATCTTTATGATGGCTGCACCACTTCTCGTTGGGCGGAGCAATACGCGCTCACCGACGCCAAGGCCTTCACCAATTTGCACTTTCATACCATCCAGAACAAACGACGAATCCGAACGGTCGATGTTCAACGACATTTGCTCACCTTTCGGTGTTGTCACGCTGTATTGGTCGCCATCAAAACGCAGCGAATATTCACCACCTTTGATCGCGGAAATGTCCTCGATGTAAACCGCAACATCAGCTTGTGAGTCAGGCGCAGCAAAAACTCGAGATTTTGCCACCAGCTCAGAGTTCACGTCGGTAAATACGTCTTTACCTATCTTGCCGTTGAGATCCAGACCTTGAGATTGCAGCTGATTAATTTTGTAGGAAAAGCCCGTCGCTAAACGGCCCATTTCATCTTGCAGTTGTGGGATGTGTTTGTCGCGCATTTCAAGTAAAGCGCCGATTTTGCCATCCATATCATCAGACTTGATCGCTTTAATGCCATTCCCTTCCACCATTGCTAATCGTCTTTGATGAACATCCGGATAGCCATCGATCATTTTGAGCTGGCTTGCTTCCGTGCCAGAAACAAGAGTGTGTCCATTGCCGATATGAACATTAAACCCTTCCGCATTTTTGCGTGGGGTTACGGTAACTTTGGTGTACTCTGACAGCTCAGTAACCAGCTTTTCATGCTGATCCATCAGGTCATTATGTGGACCGGGAGTACGCATCATCAGTCGATGAATATCGCGAATTTCCAACGCAAGTTGGTTAACGCGCTCAATGCCCATATCCAATTTTTTATTGGTGACATCAGATTGCAGTCGCACGGTTTCGTGGAAATCATTTAATGTATCAGAGAAGATTTTCGCCTTTTCCAATACCACTTTTCGTGCCCCTAAATCGTTCGGGGTATCTGCCATGGTTTTTACCGCATCGAACCACTCATTCAGGTTCTCAGGAATTTTCTTCGATGCCACTGAACTCAACATGCTAGAGAGCATATCAAGATTGTCTTGGGTATCCGTTTTGTTGGCATTGTTGGTCGACGACAGGTTCAGTTCATTCACGGCAAACTGATCCCACGAGCGGCGAACATTTTCCACATGCACACCCATGCCGTAGGTAGAACCACCAAACATGCGCGGATCATTCGTGCCTTGGATAACAGACTGACGGCTATAACCCTCTGTATTAACATTAGAAATGTTATGACCAGTGGTGTTTAATTGTCTCTGAGCAGTAAGCACACTTTGAGTACCTACATTCAGAAGATCTGACGCCATACATGCCCCCGAAAACGAAATATAAATCGGCAAAACCGATCACCTAGACACATTAAAAGCAAAAGATGTGCCAAGTGATAGAAAGGCGTAGATGTTCAGATAAAGTGAAGGCTTGCACTATGGCAAGCCTTCGAGAACGTCATAAATTGTCGCAGAGACATTACATACTTTCGATTTTATCCTTCACCTGCAGGACTTTATCTGCGTAATTCGGATCGGTCGCGTAACCCGCACTGTGGATACCGCGAATAAACAACTCTGAATTCCCGCGTTTCTGCAATGCTGTCTCGTAACGTGGGTTGTCATTCAAAAATCGTACAAAGTCATTAAAGCTGTCTTCGTAACTTGAGTAGGAGCGAAACGCTGCCGTCTCTTTCACTGGCGTGTTATCGTGGAACTCTAAAGTTTGAGTCGTCACTTTGTCACCCTGCCAGCTTCGATCTGCTTTGATATTAAATAAGTTGTTGCTGCTGCCACGCGCGTTCTTCACGACCTTTTGTCCCCACCCCGTTTCCAAAGCGGCTTGCGCAAGTAGCAGAGATGGCTCGACACCTAAGGCTTTCGCAGCTTTCTCCGCGTATGGCTTCATCGAGTTAACAAAGGATTCTGGTGAATCGAATCGAGTGGGTTCATTGCTTGGTCGAGATAGCTGACCAGACTCAATCAAGCGCTGTTCAATCTCGCGCGCTTTTTTCGGGTCAACACGACGATATTCCGCAGCATTGTTTGCCGCATCACGCATAGCCGTTTCTTTTTTGTCGTTCCCTTGCCCAGCCGTTAATTGCTTAACAATCATATCGGCCAGTCCCATTGAACCAGACGAACTCAATTCACTCGCCATCTGTTCATCCAACATTTGTCGATAGAACTTCTCGTTTTGGCTGTTCATCATGTTGGACTCAAAGCCCTCATTGGCTTCTCGCATGGATTTCAACATCATGGAGGTGAAAATAGATTCGAACTGACGAGCTGCTGCACGCAGTGCTTCTTGCTCGCCATCTTTACCTTCCTTCACTGCTTTTTGACGCAAGGTATCCAGCGAACTGATGTCATGAATAAAACCAATGTCGTTAGGATTGTTCATTATACCTACCTCCTAACCATTAAATGATGATCAACTGGCCTTCAATGGCACCAGCTTGTTTCAATGCTTGCAAGATAGCCATCAAATCCGACGGCGCTGCGCCGACTTGATTCACTGCACGGACCAAATCATCCAACGTTAAGCCTGGCTCAAACTTAAACATCTTGCCCTGCTCTTCGCTGACTTCGATATCCGAGTCTGGTACGACAACGGTTTGCCCACCAGAAAAGCCGTTAGGTTGGCTAACATTCAGGTTTTCTTTGATCGCAACCGTCATGCCGCCATGCGTTACTGCTGCAGGTTTAAGACGCACATGCTTACCAACTACGATGGTGCCCGTTCGTGAGTTAACGATGATTTTGGCTGCACCATCTGCTGGGTCGAACTCTAGGTTTTCGATTGCCGATAAGAACGCAACACGCTGGCTGACGTCACGAGGAGCACGCACGCGCACTGATGTCGCGTCAACAGCGCTCGCCATTTGTGGGCCAAGGAAGTTGTTTACCGCATCCGCCATACGTTGAGCCGTTGTGAAGTCTGACTCAAGCAAGTTGAACGTGATGTAATCGCCACGACCAAATGGGTTTGGAATTTCGCGCTCTACTGTCGCACCACTAGAGATAAGACCAACGGTTGGATTGTTACCTACGATTTTTGAACCGTCAGCACCTTCAGCACTGAAGCCGCTCACTACTAAGTTACCTTGAGCAACCGCGTAAACTTGACCGTCGAGACCTTTGAGGAACGTTTGCAGCAAGGTGCCACCACGCAAACTTTTAGCACTTCCGATGGAAGAGACAGTCACGTCCACTTGCTGACCCGGTTTAGAGAAAGGCGGCAATTCGGCCGTAACCATGACTGCGGCAACGTTTTTAATTTTTGGCTTTGTGCCCGGCGGCATCTGAATGCCGAAGTTTTGCAGCATGGCGGCGAAACTTTGCTCTGTAAACGGGTTCGCTTCACCCGTACCAGGTAAGCCTGAAACCAAACCATAACCCACGAGTTGGTTGCTTCGTACACCTGCCACTTGCGCGACGTCTTTGATACGTGCGGCTTGGGCTACGGTAGAAAACAGAGCAACGCTCATCAGTACTAAAAGGAGTTTTTTCATGCTTACTTATCTCTTGCAGTCAAATTGCCGTCAGCACGGCGTGTTATAGCGCTACATTAAAGAATCGTGCCAAGAAGCCTGGCTCTTGCATATCTTGTTGCAAACCAGTGCCAGAGTACTGAATTCTTGCGTTAGAAACGCGATTTGATGCAATGGTGTTGTCGAAATTAATATCATCCGGACGAATAGTGCCACTTAAACGTATGTACTCATCACCCGTATTTAGCGTCATCCACTTCTCACCGCGGATCACGAGGTTGCCGTTTGCCAGTACTTCGATCACCTCAACAGTGATGTAACCACTGATGCTGTTGCTCTGCTTTGCAGAAGAGTCACCTGCAAATGAGTTGGAGTTGTTTAAGTCATAAGAGAAATTATATTTTCCGCCAATTTGCAGCTCTTCTCCGCCCACTTGAAGCGGGTCCATTTGCGCTTCATTGGTTTTCGATAAATCGGCATTTGCGCTTTTCGTCGCACTGGTTGTCTCATCCAGTGTTACGGTAATAATGTCGCCAATACCACGTGGTTTAGAATCGTCGTATAGGTCGGTAATGTGCTCGGCGCTAAACAACGAACCTGTTGCAGCAGCGTAATGCTCAGGCTTGTTTTTCGGATGAATTGGAGCCCAAGCAGGGTCGCCAGCAACCGGATCACTTCTACCACGTAAAGTATCTACAATACCGCTGCTCTCTTCTTTCGATTTATCGCCTTCTACTGCGTCGACCACAGTGGTTGCTTGTGTCACTTCATCCGTTTCAATCGGTTCCAACATGGCACAGCCCGACATCGTAGCAATCAAAGCGAGTAGGCAAATACGTTTCATCGTGAGCTCCTCAAATCTTGCTCTTAATCGTTACAATTGCTGGTTAACGAAGCTCATCATTTTATCGACTGACGAGATCACTTTTGAGTTCATTTCGTAAACGCGCTGGGCTTCGATCATGTTGACCAACTCTTCCGTTACATTCACGTTGGACGCTTCCAGCATGGATTGACGAATTTCACCCAGACCGTCCAAACCTGGAACACCCTCTTGTGGATCGCCACTGGCACCCGTTGGTAAGTAAAGGTTCTGACCAATTGGCTCTAGGCCACCCGGGTTAACAAAATCTGTAATGGTTAACTGACCAACGACTTGGTTGTCTTGCTGCCCTCGGACGCGAACCGACACTTCACCATCCGTACCGACAGTAATAGAAATCGCATCTTCTGGAATCACAATTTCAGGCTCTACAGGGTAGCCAGAACCCGACGTGACTAACGTGCCTTCACCATTTAGCGTGAACTGACCGTTACGGGTATAACCGATGTTGCCGTCCGGCAATGTCACTTGAAAAAAGCCGTCGCCTTCCACCATCATGTCCAGTGCGTTGGTCGTTGTCTGTGCATTGCCGTGCGTGTGCACTTTTTGCGTCGCAACCACTTTAGAACCCGCACCTAGCATCAAGCCACTTGGCAGTTCCGTGTTCTGAGATGACTGGCCGCCAGGCTGGTTGATGTTCTGATAGAACAGATCTTCGAATACTGCACGGCTCTTTTTGTAGCCGACAGTAGAGGCGTTCGCCAAGTTGTTCGAAATCGTGGCAATGTTGGTTTGTTGGGCGTCTAGACCTGTTTTACTTACCCATAGTGCTGGATGCATAGTGAACCTCTAACTCTGTTAACTCATACGAAGCAGTGAATCTGAAGATTTATCCATTTCTTCAGCTGTGCTCATCATCTTGACTTGCATTTCAAACTGACGTTGTAAGTCAATCAATGCGGTCATTTCACCTACGGCATTCACGTTACTGCCTTCTATCGCTCCCGTCTGGAGGCTAACAGTCGCGTCTGCTTCGTAAGGTTGGTTTGGAGTTTTATGGCGAAATAAGCCATTGGTGTCTTTAAACAAGCTTTGATCATTAGGCTTAACAAGCTTAATGCGATCAACCGCTTGGAATTCTTCTGCCGGGGCACCTTGAGGAAGTACAGAGATGGTGCCATCCCGACCGATTTCAATTTTGGAGAGAGGGATAGGCAAAGTAATCGGCGCGTCGTTTTCACCCAGCACCAAATGACCACTTGCGTTGGTAAGCATGCCATTTTGATCGACTTTTAGGTTGCCGTTACGGGTCAACCCTTCTTTCCCTGTATGATCGAGTACCGATATCCAACCGCTGCCTTCAATCGTCACATCCAGATCACGCCCTGTTGTAATCACGCTACCTTGAGCAAAGTTATGCCCTGGACGCTCTGTCATGCTGAATACACGTGAAGGATGGCCTTCACCATAAGCCTGCATTGAGCGAGCCTGTGCTAAATCAGCCCGAAATCCGGTCGTGCTTACGTTAGCCAAGTTATTAGCGCGCAATTGTAGTGCCTGCATATTTTGCTTGGCGCCACTCATTGCGAGAAACAGTGCGCGATCCATAAATTACTCCAAAAAATCTCTCTGTACACGGAGTAAAAAGCAATAGTTATGCCAAAACAAAAATAGACTTATTAATCAATACTTTGAATTAAAAATCAACAATGAAAAGAGGTCAATAGAGGCAGAAAACTGTAACGAGAGGCAAGGTTTTGATCCATACGGCGGCAACAGCGGCAAATCGTAGATCAAAGCATGCTTAGCCTGAGTGAGGTGTATTCAGGCTAAGCATCAGATGAATGTCATGATGAAAATGAACAAAGCGGCAATTACTAAGAAGCAATCACACGCCATTGCTTACTCAAGCAGAGTATCGAATGACCCAGCTAGTGCTCTAGCGGATCTGTAAGATATTCTGTTGTAGTTGGTTGTGTACTTCTAGCGAACGTGAGTTTGCTTGGAAGTTACGCTGAGCAGAGATCAGGTCCACCAACTCCTGCGTCATATCAATGTTTGACTGTTCCAGCATACCGTTATTGATGGTGCCGAAAGAGCCTTTATTTGATTCACCCCAGATCTTGTCACCAGAGAACTGCGTTGAATCCCATTGAGTGCCGCCTTTCTTATCCAGACCTTGCTCGTTTGGAACACGTACGAGAGCAACACGACCCAATGTAACGTTTTCACCGTTTGAGTAAGTTCCCAATACGCTGCCGTTTTCATCGAAGTCAACTTTGGTTAGGAAGCCCGTCGTTGCACCGTCTTCGTCAAACTTAGTCAGTTCGAACGGAGCCGCAAACTGTGTTGCTGAGCCTAAGCCGAAGTTAAGCGTCTGCGCAGGATCGGCACCATTCATATCGACTGGTGTCGTGTTCGTCGCCGGATCGCCCAGAGCCACAGAAGTGATTGGCTGACCATTGTTCAAGCTCGCCAACGTACCATCGTTGTTGAACTTCATGGTATGCCCCACATGACCTGTTGGCGTTTGCGCATCACCAGCCGCAACATTTAAAGGCTTTTCACCTTCTTTATCTGTCACGGTGTAGTAAGTGTTCCATGTATTTGGCTGAGTCTGATCTTTCAAGTAATACGTCGTTAGCTTGTAAGACTGACCCATCGAGTCATAAATTGTCGAAGAGGTTGAACGGTTGTATGTATCTGGGTCTGAAAAATCAAACTGCGTTGGATCTTTCAAATCGCCGTTCGCTGGCAAGTTCACACCCACTTCAATGTTTGCTGTTTGTTTTGGCTTACCAAATTCAGCAGGAATATTGATGGGTTGTGGCTCGTATGAAGAAACCTCACCAGAGCTTGGGTCCACTTGGTAACCTAATAAGAACTCATCGTTCGCGGTCACCATGTAGTTTTCTTTATTTAAGTGAAATGCACCATTACGTGTCAGTTCATTCTGTTGTGGAGTTAGACGCTCTTTCGCTACAGCGAAAAAACCTGTCCCCGAAACACGCAAATCCATTGGGTTGTTGGTGTAAATGCTAGAGCCTTCATGGAACTGCTGTGCCACTTGGCTTGCTTGCGCACCACCACCCGGTGTGGTTTTTGCGTTAGTAAATAAAGAGTTAGAGTAGACATCAGCAAACTCAGCACGGGACTCTTTAAAGCCGTAAGTGTTGGCGTTCGCAATGTTGTTACTGGTGGTGTTCAAATCCAGTTGGGCGGCGGACAAACCGCTTAAAGATACATATGACATTCCAAAATCTCCTAATCTAGCGAGCTATGACTACGCTTTGCCGACTTCCAATACTTCTGCAAGTCGAACTGGCGATTCAAAACCAGCCAGATTGAGTAATACGTTTCCGTCACCTTTGCCAAGCAATACGCTGTTTACGTTGGCGTATGTCGATACTGGGAACTCTTGCGACTCCCCTTCAACTAAGCCAGACGCTTTCACTTTGTATTTGCCAGCTGGCAGTGGATTTCCGCTTTCATCTTTACCGTCCCAAAGCACACGCGTGTCGCCGGCTGGTTTCGCCCCTACCTCAAAGGTACGAACCAGTTGGCCAGCTTCATCCTCTACACGAACAAACAGATTATCGATAGATTGTGAAAGCTTAACCATTGCCGCCATTGGTGCGTCGTCCTGCTTCACACCTGCTGCTCCTGGGACCAATACGTCACGCCCTACCAAAGAGGAAGCTTGTAACGCTTGATTTGATGTCATTGACGAATTCAAACTCTCAAACTGAGTGTTCATCTTGCCAATGCCATCAACGGTCGCAAATGAAGCCATTTGCGCAATCATCTGGTCATTACTTACCGGCTTAAAAGGGTCTTGCTGAGACAGTTGCTTCGTGAGCAATGATAAGAAGTCTTCCTGTTTTAGGTCCTGCTTACCCGTGCTCTCTTCCGCTTTCTTGTTACTCTCTTGTAGACTTTTAAGCTGGTCGATATAGGACAAGCCGCTTTGACCAACGTTGTTAATTCCGGCCATACGCTACCCCCTTATCCTTATTGACCCATCTGCAGCGTACGCAGCAGCATTTGTTTACTAGAATCAGCGACTTGTACATTAGTCTGATATGCACGAGAAGCTGAAATCATGTTTGCCATTTCTTCCATTACATTGACGTTAGGCTTGTAGATGTAGCCTTCTTCGTTTGCAAGGGGATGGTCTGGGTTGTACTCCGCATTCAGCGGTTTATCACTTTCTACAATACCCATCACTTTCACTGGCACCGTATCACCGCCACGCATGGCGTTACTTAACTCTGCACCAAACACTGCATGACGCGCTTTGTAAGTGTCTTTCGCAGAGCTGCTGACACTGTCGGCGTTCGCCAAGTTGCTTGAGGTAGTATTCAGACGAACGGATTCAGCGCTCATTGCGGAACCTGTCACATTGAAAACGTTAAATAAGCTCATCTAAATTATTCCCCTTTGATTGCTTTGGTTAAGTTCTTGAATTTGCTGCCTAGAAAGTCGAGTGATGCTTGGTGTCTGATTTGGTTTTGCATAAACAAGTTACGCTCTAAATCCAAGTCTACCGTGTTGCCATCTCCCGTATCTGGTTGCGTAGGAAGACGATATAACTTGTCCCCAACCAACGTTGTAGTGGCAGGAATATGCCGACCATCTGTGCGACTAAGACCAATGCTTGCCCCAGATGTTGCCGCTTGCAATTCCTTCGCAAAGTCTAAACCTCTTGCTTTGTAACCAGGCGTGTTTGCTTGTGCGATATTGGTGGAAATCACCTCTGCATTGCGCTCACGTACGCCCACCGTGTGCTGGTGGATCCCTAGTGCATTGTCAAAAGATATAGCCATGTTTGCCTCTACAATTAAGAACTGACCGTGATTGATAACCAAAAAGCAATTAGCATGCCAAAACCTAAAGCATTACACCAACCTAGTGGTTACCGTGAATTGAAATAGCAATAAGTGAGCCAAAGTAACTGGAATGTCATGTCGTATCACTTTGTTCACTTAATAAAGATACACCGTGTTGAGGGCACAAGGCAAAAACGCGCTTCAACTAATTGAGTGATACATGAAACGCTCGGCGCAGAAAGGTAACAAACAAAAAAGCCTGACACGAAGTCAGGCTTTTCTATCAATGAAGAGATACCGCTATTTAAGCTTGTAAATGATGCCCGGATTACAGCGCACCATTTCAAATTTATCAGTCAGACCAGTTAGCGACTCTGATGCCCCTAACAGCAAGTAGCCACCAGGGTTTAAACTGCTCGCCATTTGGTTAAGCACTTTAGATTTCATTTCTGGAGAAAAGTAAATCAATACGTTACGACAGAAAATGATGTCGAACTTACCCATCAGTGCGTAACTGTCCATCAAGTTTTGTGGACGAAAGTTCACCAAACGCTTGACGTTATCTTTGACTTTCATGCGACCACCGTCCGCATTTTCAAAGAAGGTGCGACGACGTTCTGGTGAAAGCCCGCGACCCAAAGCCAAGTTGTCGTACACCCCTGCACGACACATCTCGAGCATACTTGCCGAAATATCTGTGGCTGTAATGGACACGTTTGGTAACAAGCCCGGCTTGCGCTGTTGCGTTTCCAGGATCGTCATTGCAATAGAATACGGTTCTTGGCCCGATGAACTGGCAGCAGACCAGATCTTAATTGGGCGCTTGCTTGCCGCTACTTCTGGCAATA
The DNA here is from genome assembly GCF_033338775.1 of Vibrio sp. Vb1018. Lineage (NCBI taxonomy): Bacteria > Pseudomonadati > Pseudomonadota > Gammaproteobacteria > Vibrionales > Vibrionaceae > Vibrio > Vibrio sp. Vb1018. The sequence goes on along the minus strand of NZ_JAWOTI010000027.1, from coordinate 44,602 downwards.
ATTTGTCAGCTAAAACCGTGAACGGATAAGTATCTCGAAACCACAAGGTTTCGTTAGTCGTCATCGCATCCACAGCGGCGACTCGTAATTCTCGATTACGCCCTGTAACAACATCACGTAGCAAATCTGATAACGATGCGAGCTTAAACTTCGTCACTAAAGGACTCAGTCGGCTACGCACGAGGTATTGCTTGCTATCACCTAACACGATGCCACATTGCGATTCTAGAAAACGGCTAAAGTCACGATACTCTTGATCACTGATTGTAATAGCAGTCATTAATGTCTCTTTTATTGTGTTAATGCAGATTTAACCGCGTTACCCAACTCATCTGGGTTAAATTTCGCAATGAAGGTGTTGGCACCTACACGCTCAACCATAGCTTGGTTGAATACACCACTTAATGAAGAATGGAGGATAACATAAAGGTCTTTCAAATCGGCATGTCTGCGAATTTCAGCCGTTAAGGTATAGCCGTCCATTTCTGGCATTTCAATATCGGAAATAACCAACGAAATTTGATCGTAGATATTGCCTTCTTGAGCCATTTCAATCAACTTATTGTACGCTTCTTTGCCGTCTTTGACAGATACGACCTCAAAACCGATGGATGTAATCGCACGCTCTACCTGTTTACGCGCGACCGTCGAGTCATCAGCAATCAGTATGCGGCGTACAATAGGCTTTTCTTGTTCTGCTTGTGCGATTTCTTCGCCAATAGCGGAATCCATCGTTTCATCAACTGGCGCAATTTCTGCCAGGATTTTTTCAACGTCAAGGATTTCAACCAGCTCATTGTCAATGTTTGTCACGGCAGTCAAGTAGTGCGCTTTACCTGCACCGTCTGGCGGTGGCAAAATCGCTTCCCAATGCATATTGATAATACGCTCAACCGATGATACCAAAAATGCTTGGATCGTACGGTTAAATTCTGCAATAACAACAAAACATTTATCTAAATCAGTGGTTGGGCGGCCACCAATTGCCAGGCTCAAATCAATAACGGACACGGTATGGCCGCGGATATGAGCGATACCTTTAACCAGAGGGTGTAGATTTGGCATTGAAGTCAGCTTAGGGCACTGTAGTACTTCTTTCACTTTGAATACGTTAATGCCGTAGCGCTGTCGGCCCATCAGTCGAAAGGTCAATAATTCCAATCGGTTCTGACCGACGAGTTGCGTACGCTGATTCACCGAGTCAAGAATCCCCGTCATATGCTCATCTCCATCTCAAACTTTTTGTTTTTAAATGATACTCTACCACTGGCAAGCACGATACCAGGGAGACAGTATGGCGTATTTCACTTTCACTTCGACACCATTGACTATGACAATATGTAGAGCGCTAATTACAAAGTACGCTAAGTCTATCGGCATTTTGCTCAGTATGTTTAGCTTTTTTGTTCATTCAGCTTCAGATAATCAGATCGAGCAAATAAAAACAGCAGCAGAACAACATATTCTTGCTACGGTTGATCAGCCTGATGGTGGCGAGCTATCTGTTAATGCGGCAGAGATCGACTCGAGAATAAAAGCAACGGATTGCCCTGTTCCGTTAGATACATCTGCCTCTTCCACCAGCAGCACGAGAAGTAACATCAATGTGTTAGTGGAATGCCAACCGGATGACTGGAAAGTCTATGTTCCTGTGAGGATCTCGGTATCAGTACCAATGATCGTCGCGACACGAACACTAGGGAGAGGAGAAATCGTCAGCGCATCGGATGTTACCACTTCCATGATCGAGCTACAGCGCTTTCGTAAAGATGGATTTTCTAGCTACGATCAAGTGGTTGGGGCAAAGCTAAAGCGTAATGTTCGCTTAGGCGATGTCGTAGAGAGAAATGATGTTTGTGTGGTATGCCGAAATGAAAAGGTCATTATCAAAGCGGTGAATTCTGGCATGACGATCACAACGCAAGGCACAGCATTGCAGGATGGTTCAGCTGGCGATCAAGTAAGAGTGAAAAATGATAAGTCACAACGTATAATAGAAGGCATAGTGACTGACATTGCGGAAATCACTGTTAATTTTTAATACCCACTGGTAGCGTGTTTAAACTGATCAATAAAAATGCAAAAAATGACTAAAGTTATTTTTGCGCTGGTCGATAGTCTGGATACCAGTATTACGATACAAGGCAAAGGTTAAACATGGCAGGTATAGATAATATACGTTCAGGGCAAATGATGACGACAACAAGTCGCGCACCTGCACGTAACGATTCCAATGCTACCAGCACAACAGAATCAAAAAAGGCGCCAGCGCAACAAGACGCAGTATCACTCAGCCAGCAAAGTAAAGCCGTCAGTAAACTCCAGAAGGATATGGCAGCTTCTCCGGCATATGACAGCGCCAAAGTTGCAGCAATCAAAGAAGCTATCACAAACGGTTCATACAAAGTCGATCCTGAAAAATTGGCTGACAACATGATTAAGTTTGAAAACGAATTGCAAGGCAAAAGCTAACTGACTTAGGCCGAAGGTAAGTATTTTATGGCAGCATTAGTCGATCTCGTTAATTTCCAGCTAGAAAATGCTAAGGCACTTTCCGCTGTTTTACGCCAAGAAACACAAGCAATAACGGCGCGTGTCTCTACCGAGATTGAGAGCATTGCCAAACAGAAGATGACGCTCATTGATCAGCTCAGAACAACTGATCAGCGAATCGCCTCTCACCCGCACGTCAATCAACTTACTGAAGATGAGCACCTAAGTCAGGTTGTTGCTCAGATCCAATCGATCGTCCTCGACTGTCAACAAGTTAACCAAGTAAATGGCGAATCGCTTAGTCGCGCACAGCTGAGCTTCAATAAACTCAACAACATGCTCCAGCGAACTCATGGCAAAGTGGGCATGACCTACAATGCGGGCGGAAAAACCCACACCATCTCGACGCTTGGCACCAATATAAAAGCTTAAACGTCACTCCTACCCTCAATTCCCGCGCTCACGTAGATATAAAAAAGCGACTCATTGTTACCAGTCAGCCGCTCAAAAAGATTATCTGTCTAGTGAAATGGTTTAAAACAAAGTTTGCTGACGCTTCTCAGGCACCTGCTGAACTTCTCCATAATCACGTAGCTTATCCATCTTACGGATATCCAGACGCAGCTCAGTCACATAACTGTCTTCAACAAGATAACTACGCACAACTTCTGCACCACGAATTACACCATCGACGGCACCAGTGGTGCTTTCAATACCCAAACGCTGGTCTTGCAGCTCTGCACGTCCACTAACACGCATGCCATAAACTTGCTCTGCTAGCTCACGATAAGCATCAATTTTTGATGCGCGCATTGCTCGTACACGCTTTTCTTCTACTGTGCGGCCTGTTTGCTCACTGACGCTGGCGTAGCCCACCGCCACTAAGATTTCATCTTGACGCATCTGTTGTAATGGCTGACACCCAACCAATATCAGTGTGGCAACAATAAATAATAACTTCTTCATGCTTCTATCCTATGGACGGAGAATCACAGTGTACGGCTGACGAATGGTAGGGTCAGAACGAATCAACACACCATCTTGTGTGCGGATGCTATTTAACGTATCTAAGTCACGCCCAATACGGTCAGCCGGAAGGAAACCTTGCGCTGTCGCTACAACTACACGGCTTTGCATGCCAACCACGCGTGCATTGACAAGCACTCCCCCCTCTTGGCGCAGCATCGTTCCGGTCAATACATACTGAATTTGCTGCTCTTGAGCTAAATCTTGCCAATCACGACTTAAAGCAAAATCGCCCTGTTGCGTCACTTGAATAGAGCCCGTAGTTTTGAAATCAACCACTTTAAACCCTCGGCGCTGAAACTGATGGATAAAACCTTCAGAGACCGAGTTACCTAACCAGTTTGTTGCATCCATATTTTGTAGATCAACAAACGAGGTAATCGCAATCGGTGTCCGCGCTGATACTGCCACATTAGAAACCATCAGGTCTTCTGTCATGCTCTCAATGAAAAAGTCCATCGTATGACGCGGACTATCCATCAGCATGAACTGGCTTCCCGAGTAAGGTTCTTTACCATTGTAAATCGGTGAGTACGCGCACGATGTCAGAAGCGTCATCATCGATGCAGCGACAAGCCACTTTTTCATGGTTTGATTCTCCAGATAATCTTAGGTGATACCGTTCTTTATTAATTCCTTTCCAAGAAAGTGAATATTGGAACAGTCTTTGCTTTTCTTTGTTTGCCTAACGAAGAAAAACCCACCAAACTTCACTGAATTTGTTAAAGCAATATTTATACCCGAACGGTTGTAACCAATGAAAAAAATATTAAACAGTCTGTTTTCAATCACTTTAGTGATGCTTCTGCCTTTTAAGGTAATGGCATCTTGGTATGAAGTCACAGGCGTTGCCACCATCGTTTCTTCAGAAGAGACGGCAAGGCTCCATGCGTTGGAAGACGCGCTGTTCAAAGCCGTCAATTTTTCGGGCGCAGATATTGGCAGTATTAGCAACTTGATGCCGCTATTAGAAGAAAGTCGCAACGAATACCAGTTTACCAATCATGAAGTCCGTTACATTTTGGTGGAGTCTGAACGCAAACGTCGCGGTAAAGTCGAGGTAAAAATCCGCGTTGATATTTATCCATCGGCAACGGGTTGCCACACCGATCAATACAAAAAGACAATGCTGGTCGGCAATATTGAGGTCGCATCACCACAACAAGCAGTGATGGGACAAATTTATCAAGTTGGTGACGATTTTAGCCACGTAGTGAACCGTCAACTTGATCAAACCTCACGCAGCTTTGTGTCTGTTGGTACAACGGACTACTCAATAAGCAGCAACTATCCTGCTCGCACTCAAATGATCGCGCAAGACAATGGCGCACAATACATCATTGGAGGGGTCATTACCGATCTCACTGCAACGGTCGAATCTCAACTATTGCAAGATGACATCATCAATCGTCAGTTTGCGTTAGAAATGAAAGTATTTGATGGTAAAACTGGCCATGAAATCTTCAACAAAGCCTACCGTGAGGTCGCGCGTTGGCCATTTGCTAAGACGAGTCAAGTGGACACTCGTAGTGCACGTTTTTGGGCATCGACCTATGGCGAGATGATGCTTCGCGTTAGTCGCAATATTATGTTGGATCTGGAGTCGGAGCTATCTTGCAAAATTACACTGCCAGAGGTTGTGGCAGTCTTCGGTAATACCGTAACGATGGATCTCGGCCGTATGCACGGCGTAAAAGAGGGAGACAAATTGCAGCTTTGGCACACCGCGTCGTTTATCGACCAAAATGGATTGCCAAGAAACAAAGTCTCGCAAAGCGAAATTACATTAACGGTATCACGCATATACGAACACGAAGCGGAACTGACGATTGATCAGCCAAATTTAGCATCTAGCGTTCAAATTGGCGACGTAATGAACAAGATCCTATAAAAGCAAACATTAAGTCTTGAGATATGCTCACTTTTGAATATCATAGGCAGCGCATCTTATTTGATTATACCAATGACCGTAGCGAATCGTTCAACGTGATGCTGATACAGATCTGGTAGATTGCTAGATTTGAACTCAGTAAAACAGTGCAATGAACTGCAACTATTGGTATTACGCCCCCATGGCACAGCTGGATAGCGCAGTCCCCTCCTAAGGGACAGGTCGTAGGTTCGAATCCTACTGGGGGCGCCATATCATAGCCTTAGCTCCCACTTGAGCTAAGGCTTTTTTGTATCTTCAATTTCAAGCCTCGCACTGCTCCCCCTAGTACACCGTGTTAGATAATCTTCCCAGTAATCAATATGATCGGATCGGGTGTTTCGGTTACGGGATAAACCCTTCTACTGATCTGACTTCTTCCCCTTGAAATCATTTCAACAAGCCCTATTTACAGTTTTGTATTTTATTACTTTAATTATCTATGAGTTTTGCTTACCCTTTTAGCTATTAATAAAATTATTAGTTAGCACTATGTCTAAGAGCAATTTAATAACTAACACTGGACACCGCTTTATTTCTAAAGGCAAGACAGCCTTTAAGATACATATCCATACCCCCGAGGATACGGTACTACACCGCTCGGTAGGATTTGTTCGTATTGGAGAAAAGAAAGGCTTACAAAAAGCCATTAAGCTGAGAAACGAGTTAGGCCGGCAAATGTGGGGCAAATTCTGGCGACGTCTTTTGAAAGACCCTTACCTAATGACTAGGCTTCCACATAGCGTTGAGCCTAAAATCGTTCACAAGCCTAACCCTACTCTTGAAAACCCTGACAACCGAGATACGTGTTACATCGCCAAGTGGCGAGAGTTCAATGATGACGGTGAGTATAAATATAAAACGGTGGTTCGCTCTATTAGTAAGTACGGCAAACTTGCCGCCTACATGCAAACCAAAAAAGCGTTGTTAGAAGCACATAAAGATAACTTGGAGATCCTGACATTTATGGGGCGTTTAAACAGCATTGATCTTAAGTAATACCTGGCCACTTTGAACATTTCAGTCAGTTTTTTGAAGAGAAATAAAAAGCCCCAAAGAGCGAACTCTTTGGGGCTTTCAGCTTCAGTCTTCTATACTACGGTCGAATAGGAGCTTATTGCTGAACTTGGTATTCAAATTCTGGAACAACGACTTCTACGCGACGGTTTTGTTGACGACCTTCACGAGTGTCGTTTGAAGCGATTGGGTTGTTTTCACCTTCGCCACGAGCTTGGATACGTGATGAATCAATACCTTTTTCAACGAGTGCGTTAGCAACAGACTCAGCACGTTTTTCAGAAACTTTTAGGTTGTAAGCTGCTGGACCAGACGTATCTGTGTAACCTACAACTTCAACGTTCGCTTGTGGGTGCTCGTTTAGGAAAGCAACTAGGTTATCAAGTTTTGCAGCGCTCTCTGGTTTTAGAGTTGTGCTGTTTAGATCGAAGCTACCTGTGCCAATTGTTTGAGTTTCGAATGTTTTCGTAACTACAACTGGCTCTTCTACCACTTCTTCTACAACCACTTCTTCAACAACAACTGGCTCTTCTACGATTACTGGCTCATCGTTGCCGCCGAATTTGAAAGAAACACCTAGTGTTGCAGTGTTACCTGTCGCACGAGTTACATCGTTGCTGATGTCAGTCAGTGTTTGGTATTCCGCACGAGCTGTTACGTTTTGGCTTAGGTTGAATTCAAGACCAGCTGCGCCTAGGTAAGAGTAATCATCTTTGCCATCAAACATTACGTAAGCGCCACCCACTTTACCGTAAAGTGCGATGTCTTCAGTGATTGGTAGGCTAAATTTAGGAGCAAGAGTGATTGCTTCTACGTGGCCACCGAAAGAAGTTTGGTTAAAATCACCGATGTTGTCGAAACCCGCTTCTACTGCGAAGTATTTATTCATTTCGTAACCAACAAAAGCGCCAAGAGTAGAATCGTCTTTGTCACAAGCCTGGCCCGCTACACACGCGTCTTCCATCCATGACTTACCCATCTTACCACCAACGTATACTTCTGCTTGTGCTGCTGAAGCCATAAGTAGAGACGCTGAAATTACCGCTGCTAATTTTTTCATTATTGATTCCTCTAAAGAAGTTCTTTTGTTAGATGCCGAAATGCGCCGTCTGACTGACGTTGTATTTCAATTCTTTTTATTCATTCCTTGAGTGAGATACTTAGTCAGCTTCTTTTTATGCACATGCATTTTTTTTATGGAAGCAACTTACGTACATTTCCTGTTCAGAGATACATATCGCCATCTCGGTATCGCTGACGGGATGAACTATAACGCTAAGAAATCGCGAGAAAAATCCCAATTCTGTCAATTTATTGTCATCAAAAATCTCGACAACATGTGATCTTAAGCAAAAAAATCCCCACGCAACCACGACGCAAACGTTTGCTTTAATTTTTTGAACAACATAGCTAAAGCAAAGGTTTTTCTTAAAAATGAGACAAATAAAATGGAACTTTAAGGAGCATGGATAAAAATCAATCAGATATTTGATATGTAATCGCTCGTTTTTTATTCACGCCAACGATATTTGGATTAAAAAATCTTATCCATATTGAGGTAAATTACAGGTGAAACCATCTCTTCATTCACCAATATGAGAGAAAGTTTCTCGTTATCTAAATTGAAGATACAAAAAAGCCGCGGTTGCTCACCGCGGCTTTGTGACTATTTATTCAAAAGAACGTTCAGTTCAAAGCAATTATGCGTTTGCTTCACGCTCAGCAATGAACTCAAGCGCCATCTTAATGCGAGCAATACAACGCTCTTTTCCAACCAGCTCCATTACTGCATCGACAGAAGGAGACTGACCGCCGCCTGTTACAGCAACACGTAATGGCATACCGATTTTGCCCATGCCGATTTCCAACTCTTCACATACTGCTGCGATAACGCCATCTTTGATGTTCGCTGTCGTCCATTCAGTTAGTGCTTCCACTTTCGCTAATGCAAGTTCTAGAGGCTCTTTAGCCACGCCACGCAGGTGTTTCTTCGCTGCGCCCGCTTCAAACTCAGAGAAATCTTCATAGAAGTAACGGATTTGCTCAGCTAGCTCAACTAGTGTGTTGCAACGCTCACCCACCAGCTTGATCACGTCAGTAATAGCAGGACCATTCGTTACGTCTAGTTTTTGTTGGTCTAGATGCCATTGTAGATGCTCAGCAACGTACGCAGGATCTGAGTTCTTGATGTAGTGGTTGTTCAACCATTGCAGTTTGTCAGTGTTAAAAGCAGACGCTGACTTAGATACTGCGTTTAGGCTAAATAGATTGATCATCTCTTCTTGAGAGAAGATTTCTTGGTCCCCATGAGACCAACCAAGGCGCACTAGGTAGTTGTTTAGTGCCGCAGGCAGGTAGCCCATATCGCGGTATTGCATGACTGATACAGCGCCGTGACGTTTAGACAGTTTCGCGCCGTCATCACCCAGGATCATTGCACAGTGTGCAAATGTTGGTACTGGCGCACCTAGTGCTTCGTAGATGTTGATTTGACGAGGCGTGTTGTTGATGTGGTCTTCGCCACGAACAACGTGAGTGATACCCATGTCCCAGTCATCCACTACTACACAGAAGTTGTAAGTAGGTGAACCGTCAGTACGACGAATGATTAGGTCATCCATTTGATCGTTGCGGATTTCAATGCGACCACGGATTTGATCATCAAATACTACGCTGCCTTCTTTCGGGTTACGGAAACGGATAACACATGGATCGCCATCTTTTGCCGCTTCGTTTGCTGCTTTGATTTTTGGATGGTTAGCATCGTAGCGAGGCATTTCTTTATTTGCTTCTTGCTCTGCACGGATTTCATCTAGCAGCTCTTTAGACGCGTAACATTTGTAAGCTTTGTCTTCAGCAAGAAGCTTATCAACCATTTCGTTGTAACGGTCAAAACGTTGAGTTTGGTAGTAAGGACCTTCATCCCACTCCAAGCCTAGCCATTCCATGCCTTCAAGAATTGCATCAACCGCTTCCTGAGAGTTACGCTCAAGGTCTGTATCTTCGATACGTAGAACGAATTCACCACCTTGGTTTTTAGCGTATAGCCAAGAGTAAAGTGCAGTACGCGCACCACCAACGTGTAGATAGCCAGTTGGGCTAGGAGCAAAACGAGTTTTAACCGTCATTTGAGTTCCTTAGGGGTAATGAGCAACGAGAGATCTCTCGTTGTAATGTCAAGGATAAAAGTGGCGACATTTTACCACCGTAAGTCAATTCTACAATCGGTTTGACAACAGAAATAAAAACAGGGCAGAACCAAAAAGGCACAGCCCTGCTATTTACTGTTAAAGCACGAGACGAAATTACTTCAGGTTACGCATTGCCCATTGCATAAATTCTTGCTGCTCTTCACGGCTCAATTCATTAAACGATGCTTTGATTGTTTTGGTTTCCGCTGGAGAAGACGCAATGCTTGCCTTAGTCGATTCTTTATTCATTGCGTTATTATAGTCGGCAACTTCTCGTTCGTAATCACGAAAACCTTGCAAACCACCTTTACGAAGTTGAACCATAGAGAATGCCACTTCTTTTCCGTTTTTGTCTTTCAATACCACTTTAGGATCGAGTTCGAAGGCTCTCGCCTCTTCAATAGTACGGAATGTTTGATAAGTCAGAGAAAGCTCGGTGTCTTTTTCTGCATCAAACTCTAATACCAGCGGCTGCGAATCGAATTTACGGCGCTTTCCATCTTCAAATACGATTTGTCCAACCGTTACCGCTAATTGGTTTTCCCCATCTTTTAACTCGATGCTGTTGTTCTTGGATATCCACTCAGGGTAGACGAACTCGCCGTTGAGAACGCGAGGAACTAATTCAGATTGCAGAGTGAGTTGAGCAGCAAAAGCTGGCGCCGAAAGCATTGCGCAAAGTCCGAGAAGTGTCGTTGTTTTTTTCATCATGGTTTCTCACTTTATACCAATTTAGATAAGCCTCTAAAATTTACAGGCCAGTCATTTCAAAGGCTTATTTGAATAAGTATCAAGATAAAAAGGGCGTTTCCGCCCTTTTTGCTGCTTCTTTAATTAGAAGTAGTATTCAACACCTACAGAGAACTCGTCGTAGTCAGCAGACTTCCAACGTGCTTCTGTTGGTTTATCTAATTGAGACGCACCGTCGCCAAAGTCTAGAGTACGAGCACGTACGTACAGCACTGCCGATGGGTCTACGAAATACATAACTTGTGCTGATAACACATCGTCCGCTGTATCGTTAATTTTCTTACCATCACGCTCTAGATCAAAGTTAGCGGCGTAAGCCAGTTTGTATTGCCAATCACCCGTGGTGTACATGATAGCGGCAGACATTGCATCTTGCTTTTCACTCACACCATTGCTTGCGTCCGCTTCCATATATTTGTATTGCGCGAAGAAAGAAATACCGTTATCAAACCAGCCTTGTGCCCCTACCAAGTACGTGTTGTTTTCCCACGTTTGGCTTTCCATCTTGATATTACGGTTACCTTCATATGCCGCATCTAACTGGATAGGACCAATTTTGTAGTGTGCTGCGATACCACCCCAGTAGTCATCCCCTTCACCTAGACCTGCTTTATCACCTGCACCAGCTGCGATATCTAGGGAGAATTTGTCAGCAAACATTGGAGAGTCCCAGCGGATAGTGTTTGATTGACGGTCTTGGTACTTGGCGCCACCAATAGCACCACCCCAGTCGTATACATCGCCCAGGCCAGGGTTAGATGCTGGCCAGTCAACCAATTCGTACATAGGTGTCAAAACGCGACCCAGGCGAATTTGCCCCCAAGATGCACTTTCAAAACCGACGAATGTGTCACGTTCACCAAGACCTGCGCCCTCGCCACCAAAGCTAGGGTCTACATAACCGCCTTCGATTTGCCAAATAAAAGTAGGGTCGAAGTTAGCAAATTGTTTCTTACCACGGAAACCGATACGAGATTCGTTGTTTAGCTGCATGCCACCCAAGTCATCGTCCGTTGCTTTGCTGCCAGAATCGTAATCGCGGTACGCGGCCTGCATCGCGATGATCCCGTAAACTTCATAAGAAAATGAATCTTTGGTTAGAAACTCTTTTGCTGCGTCACTGTTTGCACCATCAGCAAATGCAACACCACTGAACATCATGCCGGTAATTGCCGTGGCAAGTAGGCTTTTCTTTAGGTAAGACATTATAAACCCCTATATTTTTAGTTTTTTCCATTTTCAAATTCACTAACTAGGACATGGCAGGAACTTGAAACAGTGTTTGGACGGGGCAAATATGACAAACTTTTTTCGCACTAAAAAACTTTCCCTACAGCAATCTGAGCGACTTCAAAATGAGAAGATCAAAAATAAAATAAATCAATAAAAAACAATCATTTAACATCAAATATAAAAAATAAAAAACGTTAAAAGTACGTTTTAACACTGAACTGACATTGAGAGTATCTAAAAAACGTGAGCGACTTCATTCATCTTTTAGGTGTTTTAACGGAACTTTATATTCAAAGAGAAAAAACCTTGAGATCACTCGCAAGTAAAATGACCGTGCACTTGTGGGATTCGAGAGATTTTGACGAAATTGTTGTGAGTAGCAAATGGGTATTGACCTTACCCTTGCAGGAAGGTTTAAGCTCATAGCATCACTACTATTGAGGTGCAGATTATGTATCAGTTAGTTATACCTTTATCAGGGCTCAACTGCATGGGCTGTGCGAGAAAAGTTGAGAATGCTTTACATGCGAATCACGATGTGGAGATCCTCAACTTGTCCCCGACGCAAGTAGAGGTCAAAACCGAGTCTTCTCTTAAAGAGCTCGTCTCGTCGATTGAATCTCTTGGTTACCAAGCAGGAAATCACTACGAACTAAACCTTTCAGGCTTAAGCTGTGGCGGTTGCGTCAAAAAACTTTCATCTTTATTAGAATCTAATCAAGACGTTATTTCTTTTGAGGCTTCAACAACGCACTTAGAGATTCGTACCCTCCTCTCCGAGCAACAAGTGATCGACTTAATAGCAACACTCGGCTATACCGCCAACCTTGATTCTGTTGAAGTAGAGAACGAAAGCTCACCAGAGACCGAACAGGTAGAACAGCAAAGCAATATTAAAGATACGCAGGTGCCACCAGCGAGTATTCAATTGCAAATGCTGATTCAAGGCATGACGTGTGCGAGTTGCGTCTCTTCAGTAGAGAAAGCACTTACTAACGTAGAAGGCGTTGAGAAAGCACAGGTCAACCTCGCAGAACAAAGCGCACTAGTATTCGCAAGCCAAGACTCTGATGACCTCCTTAACGCAATTGTTGAATCGGTAAAACAAGCCGGTTACCAAGCAGAGATCCTACAAGACGCCGCAACCCAGCAAGAAAAGCAAGCGCAGCAACAACGTCAGCAACAAAAACGCTTTAAACTGGATGCTATTGCTGGCCTTGTCGTCGGTGCCCCCTTAATGATTTGGGGCGTTGCTGGCGGCAATATGATGATTCGCAACACCAACGACCAATTAGCTTGGGGCGCGATCGGTATCGTATGTTTACTCCTTCTTGCCACAGCAGGGAAACACTTCTTCAGTAACGCTTGGTTAGCAGCTACTCACAAGCGCGCCACCATGGACACGTTAGTCGCGCTCGGTACTGGCGCAGCGTGGTTCTATTCGATGCTTGTGGTGATTTTCCCAGACTGGTTCCCTCTTGCTTCACGCCACGTGTACTTTGAAGCGAGTGCAATGATCATCGGCTTAATTTCTCTTGGTCACTATATAGAAGCAAAAGCCAAAGCAAACACAACACGCTCATTGCAAGCTCTGATTAACCTGCAACCTCAGCAAGCTACGGTAATCACGGAACAAGGCGATCAACAAATAACGGTTGAGCAAATCACGCTAGGCATGAAACTGCGTATCAAACCAGGCGAGAAAGTGCCTGTTGATGGTGTTGTGATTCAAGGTGAATCATACATTGATGAGTCGATGCTCACTGGTGAACCAGTACCAGTATTAAAAGCGCAAGAGGCTCAAGTGTCTGCCGGGACATTAAACACCGATGGTGGATTAGTCATTGAGGCAACGGGCATTGGCGCAAATACCATGCTGGCTCGTATCATCCGCATGGTGCGCACAGCGCAAAGCAGTAAGCCAGCCATCGCGAAACTGGCAGACCAGATTTCATCGGTGTTTGTCCCTGTCGTTGTTGGCATAGCAATACTGGCCGCGCTCGTTTGGTTTGCCGTTGGCCCAGAGCCAAAAGCGAGTTATATGCTGGTGGTGACCACAACCGTCCTGATCATCGCCTGCCCTTGCGCTCTAGGCTTAGCAACCCCGCTTTCTGTCACGGTGGGAGTGGGTAAAGCCGCAGAGCTCGGCATTCTGATCAAAGACGCCGACGCCCTGCAATTGGCAAGCAAAGTCGACACGGTTGTGTTCGACAAAACTGGCACGCTTACCCAAGGTAAACCTAGCGTTCAGCAAGTGTTTACTCACGCCACCAGCCAAGAAGATCTATTGGCTTTAGCGTATGCGGCAGAGCGTCAGTCTGAGCACCCACTGGCAAAAGCGGTATGTGATTACGCCAAACGACACGACGCAAAGGATGTCTCATTAGACAAGTTTGAGAACGTTCGCGGGCGCGGCATTTGGGCGACGTATCAAGATAAACCGCTACTCATTGGTTCGCTTCAATTTATGCAAGCAGAGAACGTCGAGACTAGCGCACTAAAATCTGCCATCGATGAATGCGCAAAAAATGCGTGGACTCCGGTAGCTGTGGCATTGAACGGCGAACTGATCGGTCTGATCGCCATTGCCGACCCGATCAAATCAGATGCGAAACAAGCGCTCTCTGCATTAAAATCGCAAGGCATCAAAACGGTAATGCTGACAGGCGATAACCAACACGTTGCCAATGCTATCGGCCAAGAACTTGGTATTGATGAAGTGATTGCCCAAGTAATGCCAGATGAGAAAGCTCAGCACATTGAGCAACTTCAATCTCAAGGACATGTCGTGGCAATGGTGGGGGATGGCATTAACGACGCCCCTGCTCTCGCGTTATCCAACCTCGGTATTGCTATGGGTAGCGGCAGTGATGTCGCCATTGAAAGTTCGCAAATGACCATCCTGAACACGTCACCAATGGCGGTAGTACATGCGATTGAACTCTCTCGCGCTACACTTAAGAACATGAAGCAAAACCTATTTGGTGCCTTTGTTTACAACTCGTTGGGTATTCCAGTTGCCGCTGGTGTGCTTTATCCAGCGTTTGGATTTTTGCTCAGTCCTGTTGTCGCAGGAGCGGCAATGGCACTGTCTTCAATTACTGTCGTTAGTAATGCAAATCGACTACGACTGTTTTCAGTAAAATAACCACTTCTTTTTGAGGGTATTATGAAGTTGAAACTATTGACCTTTGCAATGCTTGCGACCGTGTCCGCCAACGTATTGGCAGCCGATGTCATTAACCATAAATCGCCATACTGTGGCTGTTGTGGAGAATGGACAAAACACATGGAAGAGAACGGCTTTACGGTCGAAGAAAAATTGCACGATGACATGAACGCCATCAAACGCGATCTAGGCATCAAGAATGAACAGCTTTACTCTTGCCACACGGCAGAGATCAACGGCTATCTGTTTGAAGGTCACATTCCAGCCGAAGACATTAAAGCGTTTTTGAAAAATCCACCACGTAACGCAAAAGGCTTATCAGTACCGGGCATGCCAATAGGCTCCCCTGGTATGGAATATGGCGACAAAAAAGACAGCTACACCGTTTACGCCTTTAACGAAAAAGGACAAGTGTTCGAATATAGCCACCACGAAGGCAACGGCAAATAAAAACAAAGCCCAGCGAGACAAACCGCTGGGCTTTTTCTTAATGGACAATTAAGACAAATATAAAATTAGAAGCCGTAAGAGGCACCAAATACAAAAGCGTTATTCACTAGGCTGTCACCACTCGCGTTTTCTGCACCGTGTGCTTGACTACGGAACTCAAAGTAAGGTTGAACACCTTTACGAGTCCACGTTGCACGAAGCTCGTGGTCCATGGTTTCCGCTTCAATCATGTAGACGTTGTTGTAGCTTAGCGTCACATCCTCATTCATCACGTAACCGATGCGGTTGTCCATGCGGTAATCTGTATCCGCATCTGCGTCTGTCGCATCAATGTGCGCACGAGTACGGTTACTTAAGGAGATGCCGTTATCGAAGTTGTAACCGATCTTAACCAATGGACGGTACTGTACATTCTCGCCAGCAGAGAACAGGTGTTGGTAACCCGCGGCAACCCATAAATGATCGGTAATATTAAATGACTGCTCACCACCCACAGTGATTGCTGGTGTTGTGTTACCTGCGCCACCGTTTTCTGTTTCCAGTTTACCCAACTGAATACCATCAAATTCGGTGTAAACCGTAAAGCCGCCGAATTGGTTATCAAAAGTATGACCAGCTTCCAGTGTAGACGTAACGTCCGAACCATGAATTCGACCATCATCGTGGAATTGAACATTACCTGTTACGTAAGAAGAACCAGCAAAAGCGCTAGAAGCGAAAGCGAGAGAAAGAGCACTCAGTGCAAAAATGTTTTTCATAATTACTGCCTTTATTTATTCACGTTATGCGATAGTTTTAGAGGGCATCTCTTCCCTTTTATCGCAAACTTTGGAATGTGCCTCCTTGGCGTTCGCAATATTGTTTCAATTAATTCGCGATGGAAAATAAAACATTTTAAAAAGTGATCTTGTTCAAAACGAAGCTCAACAACCCTGATAAAAACATGGAAAATACAGGCACTTACCGTATTTTTATAAAATTATCAAAAAATAGAAGTGTGATCGTAAACAGATAATTTATTGATATTTATCAGATTAAGTCGATCCGGTTCACAATAACCTTGACCATTACAACCCAAAACTTATTTATCAATGAAAAATAATTAGACATCGATCACGCTTAATTTCCTAAAAAAATAAAGAAAGCCCCAACATGATGTTGAGGCTTTGCCAAAAAATTAACTTACAAGAATCGAGTTATTTCACGCTGGTCACTCGACTTGCTTTCTCACCGGTTGCTGACACAGAACGGATAAACACTTCACCTTTCACATTTGGACGAGCATTATCTGCGTAAGTTAGCCAGTTCTTGCCGTCTAGAGAGTATTGAAGCTTCACACCCGGGAACTGAACGTTCATTGCCAGTTTACCCTCTTCTACTTTCGCACCTGGTACAGGCAGGCGGTAGTCGATACCTGATTTTTCTAGCTTAGCCAGTTCGCGTTGGCCAAGTAGGTTCGCAAAGCGGTTGTAGTCTTGGTTTAGCGCAGCTTTGTTTACTAGGTTAGAGTTTTGCGAGTATTCAACACCCACTTTGTAGTCGTTTTCCCAATCAGCACGGTGCCATGCACGTTCAGCGGCTGCCAGTACGCGAGGGAATACCATGTACTCGTATTGCTCGTCGTTACGTACTGTCTCAGACCACAGCTGTGCTGATAGACCATAGAAAGGTTTCGCTTTGATTTCACCTTTACCAGTGAAGCCGTTACCATCGCGGTCTACAGAGGTTTCTGCGTTCTGAGGCATGTTCTCTGGTGCAAAACCAAACATCTTACGAGTATCTGTTGCACGCGTCGCCCAGTAGTAACCACGCTCTTTCGGGTCAACTTCGTACGGCATGTCCATGTATACGTAGTCTGGGTTAGAAACGATAACGTCGTAACCTTTCTTAGACCATTCGTACACTGATGATGTGCCACCCCAGTAAAGAACGTCCCAGAAGTTAACACGCGTGTTTTCTGTTGCGAACGCTTTCTCACCTTCACTGTACTTAAGGCCATCTTGCCAAGCTTGGAAGTTTGGAATGCCTCTCTCTGCCACCATCTTCGACACTTCTTCTGCAAAGTGGCTTGGTAGATGAGCAAAATCGCTTACCGTACCGTCTGCAATTAGCGTCTGACATTGTGGTGACTGTGCGAATGGCTTGTCTTGCTTAGACAAATCAATGTTACCCTTCCAGCTTACTTTGTCTTCTGCGTTGATGTCTTGCAGACCAGCGCCTAGCTTGATGTTCTTCGCTTCGTCACCACCAAAGTGCCATGTTGTTAGCGGCGTGCCCGCTTCTTGGTGCATTGCTGCTACTTCTGAAATCACTTTATCAACAAAGCGAGTTGAAGATTCCATACATGGGTTGATGAAGCTTTGCTTGTTGTAGAACTGAACCGTTGTTACGTTCGATGTATCTTGAGGATCCATCAGGCGGTACTCGTTCGCTTCTGCTTCTTTACCTTCTTCCATTAGACGGTCGTAACGTGCTTCCATTGATACCACTGCTGCACGAGCGTGTGCTGGCATATCGATTTCAGGAATCACTTCGATGTTACGCGCTTTCGCGTACTTCAAGATGTCCACGTAGTCTGCTTTGCTGAAGAAGCCAGAACCAAAGTTGTCTGTCGTTGCACCTGAGCCAAGCTGAGGCAGTAAACAGCTTTTCTCTTCCAAATCGAAACAACGGTTAGCACCCACTTCAGTCAGCTCAGGCAGACCCGGGATTTCTAAACGCCAGCCTTCATCATCCGTTAGGTGAAGGTGTAGTTTGTTCATCTTGTACGCGGCCATTTGGTCAAGCGTTGCAAGAATCGCGTCTTTAGAGTGGAAGTTACGAGCCACGTCCACCATCACACCACGGTAATCAAAACGCGGCGCATCTTTAATAGACAGTTGTGGTAGAGAATCAGCATTTTGGCTATCTACCAGGCCAAAGATAGATTGTACTGCGTAGAAAGCACCTGCTTGGTCAAACGCTTTAATCGCAATACTGTCGCCTTTGATGCTCATTTCGTAAGCACCAGATTTTGCCAATTCACCGGTGAAGTCTGCAGGAACAACAGTGATGCTTACAGGAAGATCACCACGAACATCCACACCTACCACTTCTGCACGACCTTGAATTGCTGCGTATTGAGCCGCATCGAATGCGTCTTTAGGCAGCGCAATACCCGCCGCGATATCTACCGTACCTTTACCTGCTTCAACAGACATTGGCGTTGGTAGTAACGTGGTTGATACGTCTTGTTTTGCTAGATCTTCGTTCTTCTCGAAACGAGACACAGCGCTCGCAAATACGTTGTTGTCATCTGGCGTACGTTTTAGGTTGTTACCCTCAAGGCCAGTCACGAAAGATGCAACGTCTTCTGTGTTAAGAGAAGCGATCATCTTAGGCTCTGCATTTGGTGCAGCAACGAAAGCGCCTGGCATGAAGTCAGTTTCAAATAACTGCCAGTATTCAGCAACAAGAGGAAGCACAACCTCTTCACCCGCAGCAAAACCATCAAACTTATCTGTTGGTTCTAGTTTGTGTAGATCACCCGTTACGCGAGAGATTTTAAACTGTTCGTTTTCAACATCCAGAATCAGACGAATGCTATGGAAGTAAATAGCCCAATCTTTTGAGTCAACCGCTTCACCTTGGTTAACCAGCGTCATGTTTACCTTGTTACAAGACGCCCACTCTGCCCCCATGTCTTGACACGCAAGACCTTCATTTGCGCCGTGGTTAGTCAACACTTCATATTGAATATCAAGGTTATCAGCCAATGAGTTTACAACTTGTTGTTCAGAGCTTTGCAGCGCAGAGCAACCTGCTAATGTAGTGATAACAGAAACAGCAATCAGACTAGGTTTAAACATCTTACTTCCCCAAAAAAGTCAGTGGTTCAAAACGACAATGATAAAAATCTCGGCCCCTCAAATGCGAGGTGCCTAACCGTTACATTCAACATACAACCTGTTATTTCTAAGCGTAAAATAAATAGAAATAGGAAGTGATCCAGCTCAAAAAATGACACTCAGCAAAAACAATAAAAACCTAATTTTCATGGAGTTACAATACACGTCAAAATCGAACAACTTGTTTTGACGAGTTTGCTGCGATCTAGGTCACTTATATTCATGAGTTACGACTGATTTTGTAAGATTTGGATCACGCCTAATTATTTTGTGAACCATTAGTAAGCGAATTACCTATTTACCTTTCGTGAAGTGACTCTCATTTATTCGTCGTCAAAACTCGTCAATATTTTTAGAAATGACGATTTTGTCGAATACCCCACTGGAGAAATTGCACTTAACCTCACGCTATTTTGCGTATAAAGTTTAAAGGTATCTTATCTGAGGACCATTCTATGTTTCGTCTCTTGACGCTCATATCATCTCTACTTGTTACTTTGACTCCTTTTTCCTCTTATGCAGAGCCACAGCATTGGTTAGCGAAAAAAGGGGAAACCGAACTTATGATTATTGGCTCGGTACATGTGGGGGATAAAACGATGTACCCACTCCCTAGAACGGTCATCCAGCATTTAAGCCAAAGCGCAGGGTTGATTATTGAAGCAGACGTCAGGAATTCTGAAGGCTTGGTTTACCCACAAACAACCATTCTTTCTAAAGATGTTTTAGACAGAGCTCAACGTCGCCACTTAATTGAAATTGCCCAAGATTTAGGTTTGCCAGAAACTCAACTCCTAAATTCCCCACCTTGGATGGCGGCATTCACCATCCAACTCGCTTTAGTCAACAAACTGGGGTATGTCTCTGATAAAGGGGTCGACATGCACTTAATAGGACTCGCTGATAAAAAGCAAATCCCGGTCATTCCACTGGAGTCCGTGCAATTCCAAATCGATTTAATCGCAGGTCAATCAGAAGGCGGTAAAGAGATACTTCTCTCATCAATTGAAGAATATGATGGCGGAGAAGAGTTGGTTCAATGCTTGATAGAGAGTTGGAAGAGTGGTGATGGTAGCATGTTGGTCGAAGCCTCTTTGACCGATCATACAACAGAAGAGTTTAACCAAGCCTTTTTATACGAGCGTAATCGAGATTGGGCTAAAAAACTCGACACTGGCAGTGTTCTACCTCAGCAATCGGGTCGTTACACCGTTGTTGTTGGTGGCTTGCATTTAGTAGGTAAAGATAACCTGATTGAACTGCTTAAAAATCGGGGATTTAACATCAAACCACTGGGTAAGACGCGCCAAGCAAATTGTGATATCTAGTGATTGTTTGAAAAATGCCATTTAAATACAATTATTTAAATACAACCATTTAAAATTCATTCAAACTTTCTTATAAAACGCCGTTAAGCTAAGTGGATACAAAACAACTCATATGAAATTTAAATATTTATTCCTATACACGATTGGAATTATGCTCACTTCTTCGCTGTCTTATGCTAAACCGCCATGCAACGTAGAAGCTTTTCAAGCTATTGATATAACTCCGGAAGTAAAAGGCGGTGTTTTAGATAAAGAGAGTGGTCAATTTCTTATTACCGAAAAACCAATGATGCGTTGCGCGAACATCACGTTTTCAACAGCCCACACTCGAAATCGCGTTGCACATATGATGAACCAAGGCTTTGAAGCGGTTTACTATGATGGAAATACAAGCAAATCTCACTCAGTAACGTTTGATGAAGACGATTTAAAAGCGGGTTACGTCAAGATTGGGCCAAATCACCCAAAGACCGCTTATGTCTGTTTCACTACTTCTGAAACTCCTATCAATACTATCTCGTGTGACATCAAGTAATAAATTTACTCGCTCTAAAAAATGAAAAGGCCCTACATTTCTGTAGAGCCTTCCTCTCAATACGTATCGGTGAAGAGCCATGTTCTAACTTCAAGCGAACCCCATTTGGTTCGATACTATTGAAGTCTAAAATTACTAGCACTAAAAACGACGAAAGCCTGCTCATTGAGCAGGCTTTCTAAAAGTGGTCGGTGAAGTAGGGATTCGACGCGACTGGGCTTCCAGAGGACTGGCATTCCAGACCCCGATCCTCTGGTTCCAAATAAATATCACCAAATACGAAAAAGGCTCTACATTTCTGTAGAGCCTTTTTCTCAATATGTGTCGATGAAGAGCCATATTCTAACTTCAGGCGAACCCCATTTGGTTCGCTACTATCAAAGTCAAATTTGCTGCCGCTAAAACGACGAAAGCCTGCTCATTGAGCAGGCTTTCTGAAAGTGGTCGGTGAAGAGGGATTCGAACCCCCGACCCTCTGGTCCCAAACCAGATGCGCTACCAAGCTGCGCTATTCACCGAGATGTTTAACTGAGGAATTGTCCCCGTCAACGAATGCGTATATTACGGATTCTGAACTGTGGCGCAAGTGCTTTTTACAAAAAAACCTTAGGTCTTAATTCGTTTGATGAATAACTGAACACTAGCACGTAAAATGTGACTGATAACTCACAACAAAATACAGTTTATTAACCTTAGCAACATAATTGATCCAGATCAGTGTGCAATAAGACACCGCCATTTAGTTTATTCCTGTCGGGAACATCTTGGAGGAAACGTATGGACTTTTGGCTTGATCTCCTATTTGGTAATGCAGTGGGTCTATCGTCAATGATAGTAATTTTTGGGGCAATTGGTCTGATGTTATTTTACGGCGGTTTCTTCATATACAAGATCATGAACGACAAATCTCCTCACTAGATCTCGCTTAGCTCTAGAAACGCTTTGCACCGGAGTCGGTTACTTGCCTACTCCGGTTTTTTATTTGATCTCAATGCACCACTCATTGATATAATCCTATTATTCTTCCCTGTTCTTAATGAGATTACTGCTATGTCTCACGACGACGATTTTGATCTATTTCAACAGATGATGGGCGATGTAAAGCCAATCACTCAAGACACCACCGAACACAAAAAAGTACACCAAGTAACAGAAGCACAGCTCGCAAAACGCGAAGCAGCAATCTGGTTAACGGAAGATGACCCAGAATACCTATCACTTGATCACGCTGAAATGCTCAAGCCAGAGGACTTTGTTGAGTTCAAACGTGATGGTGTACAGGACGGGGTTTACCGCAAACTTCGCCTTGGTAAGTATCCAATCCAAGCTCGCTTGGATTTGCACCGTAAAACATTGAAAGAAGCACGTGATGAAGTCGTGACGTTTTTAAAGCAATGCCTATCAATGGACATTAGAACGGTCGTTATCGTCCATGGTCGAGGAGAACGCTCAAATCCACCTGCAATGATGAAAAGCTTTGTTAGCAGTTGGCTACGACAAATAAAGGAAGTCCAATGCGTCCATAGTGCGCAACGCTTTCACGGTGGAACTGGAGCCGTTTACGTCCTACTTAGAAAAAGTGCGGAAAAGAAATTAGAAACCCGCGAACGTCACCAAAAACGGTTAGGCTAAATTTCACCCTAATGCTAGAATGGCCGCCCTTATTCTTCCTTCCCCTTAAAGGAAGGGAGCTTCATTCGCCGTTGTGAAACGTTAGGAGACAAAAATGTCACAAGACAACGCTAAACGATTAAATAAATTCATCAGTGAAACGGGGTTTTGCTCACGCCGTGAAGCAGACAGACTGATTGAGCAAGGCCGTGTCACCATTAATGGCAACAAACCTGAAATGGGGACAAAAGTGCTACCTGGTGATGATGTTTGTGTGGATGGTAAGCCAGTGGCAGCAAAAGAGAAGCCGATTTATATCGCTCTCAATAAACCAACAGGCATCACCTGTACAACTGAGAGAGACGTCCCTGGAAACATCGTTGATTTCATCGGCCACCAAAAACGTATCTTTCCGATCGGCCGCTTAGACAAACCCTCTGATGGTCTGATCTTTTTGACCAACGATGGCGACATCGTGAACAAAATCCTTCGCGCAGGCAACAGCCACGAAAAAGAGTACGTCGTACGCGTGGACAAGCCAATTACAGGCGAGTTTCTCAAACAGATGTCGAGTGGCGTTAAGATTCTCGACACAGTCACCCTACCTTGTAAGGTAACGAAAGAAACTAAATTCTCTTTCCGTATTGTGCTCACTCAAGGACTTAACCGTCAGATCCGTCGCATGTGTGAAGCGCTGGGCTATGAAGTATTCAAGCTGCGTCGCGTACGCATCATGAATATCTCTCTTGATGGTATTCCCAATGGGAAATGGCGTTATCTAAGTGACGAAGAAGTGGCAGAGATCCTAGCAATGTGTGAAGGCTCGGTAGGTACAGAAGAAGCATCAAAAACAGACTCTAGAGGTCGCAACATTCGTAAAGCGACCGACGCGAAGCTGTTTGATAGCCGCGAAGAAAACCAAGATTCTACTGCTCGTCGTAACCAGAAGACACGAACTTTCCGTGGTAACAATGCTGATGAATTCCGTCATGCACCAAACTCGAAAAAAGGTCAACAAAAGCGTCGTCAGCGTGATGATGAAGGCGGACGTCCAGCTAAAGAACATTACAAAGCGAAACCACAAGGTGAACGCAGCAGACCGCAAGGCGAGCATGGTAAATCACACCGTAAACCAGATGCATCGAGCAATACGCATTCAGCAAACAAGCCTCAATCACCGAGTAAGCCCAAGCAGCATTACATGAACCCAAATGCCGCGAAACCAAGTAAACCAGCTAAACGCGATGGTGGTACATTGAGTCTGAAGAAGTAACGCTTCACTGACAGGCAAGATCAAAAAAGGACGCTCATGAGCGTCCTTTTTATTTGTCATGAGTTTACAAACAAAGAGGTGCAAACTGACCGCGAGTTAAGCTCAGCAAATCTCTCGGGGCTAACTCAATTTCTAAACCACGTTTACCAGCACTCACACAGATTTTGTCTTGCTCTGCTGCGCTTTCGTGCAAAAAAGTAGGTAAGGCTTTCTTCTGCCCTAGTGGGCTAATTCCACCAACGACATAACCTGTGGTCTTTTGGGCGATTTCCGGATCAGCCATATCGGCCTTTTTGCCCTTCGCTGCTTTCGCCGCCAGTTTTAGGTTCAGCTTTTGATCAACAGGGATAATCGCAACCGCAAGGTTCTTTGGCTCCCCGTTCAAGCAGAACAGCAAGGTTTTAAATACTGTTTTCGGATCCTGCCCCAGTACTTCAGCAGCCTCCAAGCCATAACTATCGGCTCTAGGGTCATGCTCATACTGATGAATCGTGTGTGGAATTTTTTTCTTTTTCGCAAGATTAATGGCCGGAGTCATCAAGATTCTCCTCATAAAAACAAAAAGCGCAGACTGAATTGGATCTGCGCTTTTAGTTAATGATATCAGCGAGTTTGAGTCAATCGCTTTTTCTCTGTTGGGTTACTGATCAATCGCCGTATCAACTAAATACGTGATTTCACCTGAAGGGGCATACTCATTAACATCAATAGGGCTGTGTGTTTCTAAATAATCCTTCAAAACTTCAGCATCGGTAAAACCTGTATTTACATACCCTGGATGATCGTCGATTTTAGGGTAACCATCACCACCAGCAGCATTGTAGCTTGGTACGGTAAAGCGGTAATTACCATCTAAGCGAAGTTGCTTATTACCAATAAACACATTGGTTACCTCACCATTATTGATACTCATCGCAATGCCGGCAAACTGTGCATAAGCACCAGAGTCAACAGGCTTAGTTGCAACGACATTTAGATAATCTAATACCTCTTTACCCGTCATATCAACGTAAGAAACCATATTGCCAAATGGCTGAACAGTGAGCACGTCTTTATAAGTAATATCACCCGCAGCAATCGAATCGCGAACGCCGCCAGAATTCATTACGGCGAAATCTGCTTTCGCACGTTCCATGTGAGCCGTTGCAATTAATCGACCTAAGTTTGTTTGCTGGTAACGAACCACATTGCGGTCACCCTCAAGCTTACCGTTAGATTCTGCAATCTTCACGTTTAGTTTGCCCTGACCTTTTTCTTGATAAGGACGAAGAAACTCAAGCATCATTTCGTCTTGTTTAATCTCATCTTGGATCAAGACTCGTTGCGACTGACCATCAACTTTAACTTTCTTTTTCAAGTTTACAGGGATTAGATCGTAGCTCACCATCGAGAGTTCGCCATTACGAAACTCGTAATCGGCGCGTCCCACATATTTCCCCCACTCATGTGCCTGAACAATAAAGGTACCATTTTGTTTATCGGGCTGACATTCATCACCTGGTTTAAAGTTCTTTTTGATAACGTTTGGCCCTTCCATACAAACAGGCTCTTGTGAGTGTCCTCCAACGATCATGTCGAGATCGCCGTCATTCAAATAACGAGCTAACGCCACATCGCCGGGAGCATTGATGCCTCTATTACCATTTTCATAGTGTCCCATATGCGTGACAGCAAAAATCAGATCTGGATACTCTGTTTCTTTCAGTTCTGCAATCAACTTCTTGGCTTCTTCTTTCGGGTCACGGAAGTCAATTTGTTCAATGAATTCAGGGTTGCCAAGTTTCGCTGTGTCTTCGGTTGTAAGACCAATGACCGCAATTTTAATGCCCTGCTTGTTAAACATCGCGTATGGTTGGAATAAACGCTTGCCAGTATTTTTATCGTAAATATTGGCAGACAACATCGGAAAGTTTGCCCACTCTTGCTGCTTGAATAGCACGTCCAATGGATTATCAAACTCATGATTACCTAGAGCCATCGCATCGTAACCAATTTTGCTCATGCCTTTGAAATCCGGCTCGGCATCTTGTAAATCAGACTCAGGTACTCCTGTGTTGATGTCACCACCAGAAAGCAGTAACACGCTGCCCCCCTCAGCCTGTATTTCTTCGCGCAAATCATCGATTAACGTTTTACGCGCCGCCATGCCATATTCACCGTATCGATTTTGCCAAAAGCGACCATGATGATC
Source organism: Vibrio sp. Vb1018 (assembly GCF_033338775.1). NCBI lineage: Bacteria > Pseudomonadati > Pseudomonadota > Gammaproteobacteria > Vibrionales > Vibrionaceae > Vibrio > Vibrio sp. Vb1018. Next base: position 18,518 of record NZ_JAWOTI010000027.1, on the reverse strand, counting down.
GTTAGTGTGCAATACGGTCAATTTATAGGTTGTATCGGCATTCCATTCTGGTGCAGGTTGCGTAGCACACCCAGCTAACGAGGCCAAGATAGCGGCACTCAAAACAGTTTTGATCATCAGACGCTGATTCATTTATTTACCTTTTTCTTATTGGGATTACTGATGCACATTTTAAGCATTGGATCTATTTGAAAACCACGTGCACCCTAACACATTGATTTAATAATTATGATGCATTGTTTAGCAATAACAAATTCATCAGTAACAAGTTTGAGAATTCACGGCTTTTCAGATAAAAAAATAGCCAACACTCGGTTGGCTATAGTATTTGTTACCACCAGTCATCTGGCGTTTACTTGATATCGATATCTGCAAAGCTCTTGATCAGATCATCAAGCGATTTCATTTGTGCTAAGAATGGCTCTAACTTGTCTAGAGGCAGTGCAGATGGGCCATCACAACGCGCTTGGTCTGGGTTTGGGTGCGCTTCGATAAATAGACCTGCGATGCCTGTCGCTAGACCCGCTTTTGCAAGTTCAACTGTCTGCTCACGACGGCCGCCAGATGCTGCGCCTGATGGGTCACGCATTTGTAGTGAGTGCGTTACGTCAAAGATGATTGGGCTACCTTTCGAAGCATTTTTCATCACACCAAAACCAAGCATATCAACCACTAAGTTGTCGTAGCCGTGGCAAGAACCGCGCTCACATAGGATGATCTTGTCGTTACCGCATTCTGCGAACTTCTCAACGATGTTACCCACTTGACCTGGGCTCATAAATTGAGGTTTCTTCACGTTGATAACCGCACCTGTTTTGGCCATAGCTTCAACAAGGTCAGTTTGACGAGCTAGGAATGCAGGAAGCTGAATAACGTCTACCACGTCAGCGACGGGTTGAGCTTGTGCTTCAGTGTGAACGTCCGTGATGATCTTTACACCAAAAGTGTCTTTCAGCTCCTGAAAGATTTTCATACCTTCTTCCAGACCTGGACCACGGTATGAATGAACAGAACTGCGGTTTGCTTTGTCAAACGACGCCTTAAATACGTAAGGAATACCAAGTTTTTCCGTTACTTTTACGTAGTGCTCACAGATCTGCATCGCAAGATCACGAGACTCAAGAACGTTCATACCTGCAAATAGGGTGAATGGCTTGTCGTTAGCAACCTGAATGTCGCCGATATTAACGATTTTCTGTTCCATTTTGATTCTCTTTTTCTGTCCACGATACGCCACAGTTCGGCACATCGATAAAATTAGTGAAGTGTGACGTGCGTTTCACTCATCACATTAACTTGTGATTTTAGTAGCTCGGAAGCCGGATCGTCAGGGCATTGGTCAATAAAGTACTGAAAATCTGATACCGCTACTTGAGGGCACTCTAGCTGTTGGAAAATAAAACCACGGTCACGAATTTCGTATGGATCATCTGGCACAAACGTTAGAGCAAGATTCGTACAACGTAATGCCAACGTATAATGCTCTTCACGCAACATCGCACTTTTAATCAATGCCAACCAGCGACCAATAATTGTTGGGTTGTCAGCTTCCTCAAAATGTTCAGGCTTTAGCTGAGCTAGCGGTCCTTCCTGGCCAATAAGCCAAGCTTGAAGAATCCTTTCACCTACATACTCACCATTAAATGGATTGATGTAGTCTGGCTTCTTATGCATCCAGTCGACTTTTAACAAGAACTGAGTAGGGAAAGTAACTCCCTTCAGCGGGAAACCCAGCTTTTTGCCTAGGTATAACAAAATCGAACCTAAGCTCACAGGAATACCTTTTCTGCGCTCCAACACTTTATCGATGAAGCTGTTGTCCGAAATAAAGTATTCCTGCTCGTCGCCTTTGAATCCCCACTCGTGGAAAAACAGTCGTAGGAATGCATCAAATCGTTGCTCTTCATCGGTTTCATGAACAAGCGTGGCTTCTGCATCTTTGTAAAGACGCTCTAACTCTTGTTTCGCCCAATGTACTTTGGTTTCTGGGTTAATCGCTTTGTTTAGCTCAAGCGCACCTTCCACCAACGGTATATTGTCAAAATCTTCGTCAAAAAACTCTAACATGACGTCTATCCAAATAACGTAGGGCTCTTAGACACAGCAATGTTTGCAGCCATGACCAACCAACCTAATGCGCCGAAAAAGCCAAATATCTTCAGTAGGTTGTTTTTCGCAAGTTTCAATGAGAAGAATCCAAGCGCAATGTACGCCAGTACGCAGGTGATTTTGTTTGTTAACCACGGTGCGGCATCGGTAAACGGGATGAAACCCGTAATGAAAATAAGCGCGATACCTGACACTAGCAATGCAGTATCAACGATGTGGGGAAACACTTTCAAAAAGCGATTATTTCGCTTCGGTGAGTTCATCATCATTAACACGAATCGGATCGATAGTAGCGTCGCGCTGAGAGCGATCGTCACTAAGTGTATGTGTTTTAGAGCTACGTACATTTTTCTTCTCTTTTTAGTTAGTGTTTGCTGACTTCCATGATTAACTGGCCAGACAACCAAGTGTTACTCGATCGTTACCGCCATAATCTTTTTCCGTAGCGACCTGTTGGTAACCAAAGCCACGCATTATCTCACGCACCGCCTCACCTTGATCATAACCATGTTCAAATGCCAGCCAACCGCCCACTTCAAGATACTGACGAGCAAGATCCGAGATATGACGAATATCAGCTAAGCCATTCTCTTTAGCAACTAATGCAGATTTTGGCTCAAAGCGCACATCACCTTGGGATAAATGTGGATCTTTTTCATCAATATATGGCGGGTTGGAGACAATTAAAGCAAACTTCGTACCTTCTGTAATAGGCTCAAACCAACTGCCTTGAGCAAAGGTCACATTTTTGATGTTTAGCTGCTCAGCATTGTACTCTGCAAGTGCTTTCGCTTCTTGCTTAAGGTCTACGCCCATCACTTGACGCTTTGGCATTTCAGATGCAAGCGCGATGGCGATAGCTCCCGTCCCCGTTCCAAGATCTAAAATAGGCCCAGTTTGCTCGTAGGTCTTATCGAGTGCAACTTCGACCAAACGTTCTGTATCCGGTCTAGGTATCAGGGTAGAAGGAGAAACTTTAAACGGTAAAGACCAAAACTCTCGCTCACCAATAATATAAGCGACGGGTTCACCAGTTAAACGTCGTTCAAGTAGAGCATCAAACTGAGATTTTTGCTCTGCTTCTAACGCTTTTTCTGGCCAGGTCAGCAGGTAAGTTCGTGGTTTGCCAAGGACATGGCAAAGGAGTACAGCTGCATCGAGAGAAGGCGACTCTTTGCCGCCTTCTGCCAGTTTCGCCGTCGCACTTTTCAGTGCTTGCTCAATCGATTGAACTTGGCTCATCGATTAGCCGTTCTCTGCGAGCGCCGCAAGTTGGTCTGCTTGGTGCTCTTGAATCACAGGATCAATCAAGCTCTGCAGGTCACCTTCCATCACTTCGTTCAAACGATAGATGGTCAGGTTGATACGGTGATCAGACACACGACCTTGTGGGTAGTTGTATGTACGAATACGGTCACTACGGTCACCAGAACCTAGAAGGTTACGACGTGTATCAGACACTTCTGCGGCACGACGCTCTTCTTCCGCTTGAACGATACGAGCAGCAAGAACCGCCATTGCTTTCGCTTTGTTCTTGTGCTGTGAACGCTCATCCTGACACTCTACTACCGTACCCGTTGGTAAGTGGGTAATACGGATTGCAGAATCCGTGGTGTTAACGTGCTGACCACCCGCGCCAGATGCACGGAACGTATCGATTTTCAGGTCTGCTGCTTTGATTTCTGGCAGATCCGCTTCAGGGATTTCCGCCATTACTGCTACTGTACAAGCAGAAGTATGCACACGACCTTGAGACTCTGTTGCTGGAACACGCTGTACACGGTGACCGCCTGACTCAAATTTCAACACGCCGTACGCACCGTCGCCGCTTACTTTCGCGATCATCTCTTTGTAACCACCGTGCTCTGCCTCGTTTGAAGACATGACTTCGATGCGCCAGCCACGCTTTTCTGCGTACTTGCTGTACATACGGAATAGATCACCCGCGAAGATACCCGCTTCGTCGCCACCCGCACCTGCACGAATTTCTAGGAAACAGTTACGATCATCGTTCGGATCTTTTGGCAGAAGAAGAATCTGTAACTCATCAGTAAGACGCTCAATCGTCGCTTTCGCTTCTTTGATTTCTTCTTGCGCCATTTCACGCATTTCTTCGTCGTCTTCGTTTGCCATCTCTTCAGCGGCGACAAGATCTTCTTGTGCTTGTTGATAAGCTTGGAAGCACTTGGTTACTTCTTCTAGCTGAGAGTACTCTCTTGATAGAGCACGGAATTTGTCCTGATTTCCAATTACATCAGGATCACCAAGAAGATGTTGAACTTCTTCGTAACGTTCTACTAGCGTTTCTAGCTTAGTCAGAATAGAGGCTTTCATAGTGTCGTTTTCTTAATAAAAAGCGTGAGTTATAGATCATCCAAGCCAAGTGTTTGGCGGATAATCGTTAATTTTGCTGGTTCGCCTTGCTCTGCTGCACTTTGCAATGCGCGAGTTGGAGCGTGAATCAGTTTGTTGGTGAGTTTATTACTCAGCTCGCGCAGCACTTTCTCCGGATCTGCGCCTGCCGCTAAAGATTGCAAACTTTTGCTCAGTAACTCTTCACGAATTTCGTTGGCTGATTTGCGATAGTCGCGAATACTATCGACGGCTTGCAGTGAACGCAACCATGTCATAAACGCAGCGCTTTCTTCACTAACAATCGCTTCAGCTTGAATCGCTTCGACTTTACGCTGCTCAATGTTGCTGTCGATGATAGATTGCAAGTCATCAACAGAATACAGATATGCGTCGTTCAGTTCACCGACTTCCGACTCTACATCTCGCGGCACCGCAATATCGACTAACAAGATAGGTTGATGTCGGCGCTGCTTTAGAGCCGTTTCGACCATACCTTTGCCAATAATAGGCAATGGGCTCGCCGTTGAGCTAATCACAATATCCGCTTTCGCCAAATGTTCAGGAATTTCGTTCAAACTGATCACTTCTGCGCCAAATTGGTCCGCTAAGCCTTGCGCGCGCTCTTTAGTGCGGTTCGCGACAATCATTTTTGTGCAACCGTTGGACGCTAAATGCTTCGCGACCAATTCAATCGTCTCACCCGCACCAACTAAAAGCACGGTTGAATCTGATAACGACTCAAAAATATGTTTTGCCAGTGTACATGCCGCATAAGCCACGGACACGGCATTACCACCAATATCTGTCTCTGTTCTCACCCGTTTGGCGACTGAGAACGTCTTTTGAAACAGTTTATCAATCGAGGCATCGACGGCTTGATGATCTCGCGAGTCAGAAAATGCTTGCTTTACCTGCCCTAAAATTTGAGGCTCACCCAACACCAGAGAGTCAAGACCGCACGATACGCGCATCAAATGCTTTATTGCAGCTTGTTCTTCATGAACATACAAACTCGGCATTAAATCTTCGCGGCTCACTTGATGAAATTGAGCAAGCCAATCGATCAACTTGTTTCGCGCTCCTTGCTTAACATCGCAGTACAACTCAGTTCGGTTACAGGTTGAAACAATCACACTGCCGTTAACCGCTTCGTGCTCTCTAAGTTGCTCGAGTGCAGGGCCGAGTTTATCCGGACCAAACGCCACCTTCTCTCGCAAGTCGACAGACGCTGTATTGTGATTAATTCCAATAGCAAGCAAGGACATCTAACGTGGTATCTCTGGGATAGGTTATAAAATAGGTCCAGAATTTTACTGTAAGCACGCATTTATTGAAAGGGTAAGCCGGATTTGTTTTCCTAAGTGCGACTTTTCAATGCTATAGTTGTGAGCGATTCCCGATGAAACTGATTAATAAGCCATCAAACATGACGTTACGCTCCTTTATTCTTTTTTTCTTGTCGAGCTTACTGCTCGCTGGTTGTTCGTCCGTTCCTGAAAGTGTTACCAGCGTTGAATGGCAAGCTCACGAGCAGCGACTCGAAACCATCCAAGATTTTCAAGCAACGGGGAAACTTGGTTATATTGGCCCAGACCAAAGACAAAATTTAAACTTCTACTGGAAACATTCTTCAGCACTAAGCCAGTTGCGTTTAACAACGATTCTCGGACAAACGGCATTAAAGCTCACCATCACCCCACAAGGCGCCACAGTAGAAACTTACGACGATCAGGTCCTTTCTTCTCGCAGTGCTAACCAGCTGATTTACCGTCTTACAGGGTTGATGATGCCCGTCGATCACATGCCTGACTGGCTATTAGGTCTACCGACCGATGCCGACAAATTCCAACTGTCTCCAACCAATACACTGCAAGCGTTAAACAAACAAATTGGTTTAAATGATTGGAGTATTGCTTATCAACGATATGGCGACGTTCAATGGCATGAACAGTCTCTCCCTCTGCCAAATAAGCTGAAACTCACCACAGCTGATGTCAAAATAAATCTAGTGATCACAAAATGGAACATCACCCAATGATTGAACTTTCAACACGCTGGCCATCACCAGCGAAATTGAATCTCTTTCTATATATCAACGGCCGTACAGAGAATGGCTACCACGAGTTACAAACGTTATTCCAATTCGTCGATCACGGCGATGAGCTCACTATTCAAGCGAACTATTCTGGTGATATTACGATTTCTCCAGAGATAGAAGGTGTGCCTCTTCAAGACAATTTAATTTGGAAAGCAGCAACCGCGCTTCAAGCTTACTCAAACTGCCCTTTTGGCGCGCATATTGAGCTACAGAAAGTGCTGCCTATGGGTGGAGGCATTGGTGGGGGCTCATCGAACGCAGCTACAGCATTAGTGGCACTGAATTACTTATGGCAACTGAATCTAACTGACGACGAACTGGCTGAAATTGGTTTAAAACTGGGCGCAGACGTGCCCGTATTTGTGCGCGGATTTGCAGCTTTTGCTGAAGGTGTTGGTGAAAAACTCTCTCCTGCTTATCCCGAAGAAAAGTGGTACTTAGTCGTCAGACCGAATGTATCTATCGCAACCGTCGACGTTTTTTGTCATCCAGATCTGACGCGAAACACCCCAAAACGAGATCTAGAAACACTTTTAAATACGCCAAGCGTAAACGATTGCGAAAAAATTGTACGAATGCTCTACCCAGAGGTTGATAAGCAACTTTCTTGGCTGCTACAATACGCGCCGTCAAGATTGACGGGGACAGGATCTTGCGTTTTTGCTGAATTTTCGAGCAAATCTGAAGCAGAAACTATCCTTGCACAACTCTCTGATAAAGTCTCGGCATTTGTCGCTCAAGGGCGCAATATTTCGCCATTAAAAGAGACTTTGGCTGAATACCAATCAGCCTCACACCGACCTATTTAAACTGGACGCAAACCCGAGGTTTCCACCGTGCCTGATATGAAGCTATTTGCTGGTAACGCAACACCTGAACTAGCCCAACGTATTGCTGATCGTCTTTACATCTCTCTTGGTGATGCATCTGTTTCTCGCTTTTCTGATGGCGAAGTTGCAGTTCAAATCAATGAGAATGTTCGTGGTAGCGATGTTTTCATCATTCAATCCACTTGTGCACCGACTAACGACAACCTAATGGAATTGGTTGTTATGATTGATGCAATGCGCCGTGCTTCAGCAGGCCGTATCACTGCAGTTATCCCTTACTTCGGCTACGCTCGCCAAGACCGTCGTGTACGTTCTGCGCGTGTGCCAATTACTGCAAAAGTTGTTGCTGATTTCCTATCTAACGTTGGTGTTGACCGCGTTCTAACTATCGACCTACACGCAGAGCAAATTCAAGGCTTCTTCGATGTACCTGTAGACAACATCTTCGGCACGCCAGTGCTACTTGAAGATATGCAGGCTCGCGGTCTAGATAACCCTGTAGTGGTATCTCCTGACCTAGGTGGCGTTGTTCGTGCTCGTGCAACAGCAAAAGCACTAGGCGACATCGACATCGCAATCGTAGATAAGCGTCGTCCACGTGCAAACGTTTCTGAAGTAATGAACCTAATCGGTGATGTTGAAGGTCGTGACTGTGTGATCGTTGATGACATGATCGACACAGGTGGCACACTATGTAAAGCAGCTGAAGCACTAAAAGAGCGCGGTGCTAAGCGTGTATTCGCTTACGCTACTCACGCAGTATTCTCAGGCAACGCTGCGGATAACATCAAGAACTCAGTTCTTGACCAAGTTATCGTAACTGACTCTATCTCTCTGTCTAAAGAGATGGCTGCAACAGGTAAAGTGACAACACTAAGCCTATCTCGCATGCTGGCTGAAGCGATTCGTCGTATCAGCAATGAAGAGTCAATCTCTGCAATGTTCAACTAATACGAACATTTCAGTTACACTGATTTCAAAAGCACCCCTCTTTGGGGTGTTTTTTTATTTGTACTGATAACTAGAAAATCCCTTGGTCGCCCACCGCGAGTTTTCTGTGCTATCATACTGCGCTTTTTGAGATTCCAGAGAGATCCTAACCTTGAGTCAACAAATCAAACTTCTTGTTGGTCTTGCTAATCCAGGACCAGAATACGCCAGAACTCGTCACAATGCGGGCGCTTGGGTTGTAGAAGAATTAGCACGCGTTCACAACGTTACACTGAAGAACGAACCAAAGTTTTTTGGTCTAACAGGACGCATTATGGTCAATGGCCAGGATCTCCGTTTGCTTATCCCAACCACCTTCATGAATCTATCAGGTAAATCGATCGCAGCGCTTGCGAAATTTTATCAAATTAAACCTGAAGAGATCATGGTCGCTCATGACGAGCTAGACTTACCGCCAGGTGTCGCTAAGTTTAAAAAAGGTGGGGGTCACGGTGGACACAACGGTCTGCGTGACACCATTAGCAAACTGGGCAATAACAAAGATTTTTATCGTCTTCGTATTGGCATTGGTCATCCGGGACACAAAGATAAAGTGGCGGGTTTTGTATTAGGTAAAGCGCCAGCTAAAGAGCAAGAGCTTTTAGATGCAGCAGCTGATGAGGCTGTTCGTTGTCTAGATATCCTGATTAAGGATGGCCTATCTAAAGCACAAAATCGCCTCCACACGTTCAAAGCTGAATAAGGTTACTATCATGGGTTTTAAATGTGGCATCGTTGGTCTACCTAACGTAGGTAAATCAACTCTGTTCAACGCACTAACTAAAGCGGGTATCGAAGCAGCAAACTTCCCGTTCTGTACCATTGAACCAAACACTGGTGTGGTTCCTGTGCCAGATCTACGTCTAGACGCACTAGCTAAGATCGTTAACCCACAGAGAGTTCTTCCAACGACGATGGAGTTCGTGGACATCGCTGGTCTTGTTGCTGGTGCATCACGTGGTGAAGGTTTAGGTAACAAATTCCTAGCTAACATCCGTGAAACAGACGCGATTGGCCACGTTGTACGTTGTTTTGAAAACGAAAACATTGTTCATGTTTCAGGTAAAGTTTCACCTATCGAAGATATCGAAGTGATCAACCTTGAACTTGCAATGGCTGACCTAGATTCTTGTGAGCGAGCGATTCAACGTAACGCGAAGAAGGCAAAAGGCGGCGATAAAGACGCAAAATTTGAACTAACCGTACTAGAAAAACTGTTACCAGTACTAACTGAAGGCGGCATGGCACGCACAGTTGAGCTATCTAAAGAAGAGTTAGCAGCAATCGGCTACCTAAACTTCCTAACACTGAAGCCAACTATGTACATTGCAAACGTAAACGAAGATGGCTTCGAAAATAACCCATATCTAGATGCGGTTCGTGAGTTCGCAGAAAAAGAAAACAATGTCGTTGTACCTGTATGTGCAGCTATCGAATCTGAACTATCTGAACTAGAAGATGAAGATCGCGAAGAATTCCTAGCAGATATGGGGATCGAAGAGCCGGGCCTGAACCGTGTAATTCGCTCTGGTTACGAACTACTGACTCTACACACCTACTTCACAGCAGGTGTTAAAGAAGTACGTGCTTGGACAATCCCTGTTGGTGCAACTGCGCCTCAGGCGGCAGGTAAGATCCACACTGACTTCGAGAAAGGCTTTATTCGTGCAGAAGTAGTCGGTTACGACGATTTCATCCAATTCAATGGTGAAAATGGCGCAAAAGACGCAGGTAAATGGCGTCTAGAAGGTAAAGACTACATCGTAAAAGATGGCGATGTTGTACACTTCCGCTTCAATGTTTAATTAAATGAATGAATTCTAAACACTTCATTTACACTAAAAGCCAGCTGTTAAGCTGGCTTTTTTAATACCTTAAGTAAATGAACAAAAATAAATTACGCAACTGCAAGCTAATTTATTTCCAGTTTTAGATCATAAACACGCCTCTTTGTTTAAAAAGGAAGCGAACGAGGTTTTTTCCGAAATTTATTAAAAAAAACTGTTGACGGATCTCACTCAACTTCGCATAATGCGCGCCGTTCCCAACGACAAGGCAACAAAGCGTTGAGAACAAAAAATATGGTTTTGGCTACGTAGCTCAGCTGGTTAGAGCACATCACTCATAATGATGGGGTCACAGGTTCGAATCCCGTCGTAGCCACCATGAACAACGTTATTTAGGTTTTTACCAATTACCTTGATAACTACAGAATAAGTTGCGGAAGTGGCGGAATTGGTAGACGCACCAGATTTAGGTTCTGGCGCCGCAAGGTGTGAGAGTTCAAGTCTCTCCTTCCGCACCATATTTTAAATAGTCATTGTGACTATTGCCTGCAGGTCTATCGCCAAGCGGTAAGGCAGCGGCTTTTGATGCCGCCATTCCCTGGTTCGAATCCAGGTAGACCTGCCATTATTCAAGTGAGATTCCTTTATAAAAGGGGTTGTCACTGAGAGCGTGAAGGTTTATATTGTCTCGCTCCAAAAGATGGCTACGTAGCTCAGCTGGTTAGAGCACATCACTCATAATGATGGGGTCACAGGTTCGAATCCCGTCGTAGCCACCATGAACAACGTTATTTAGGTTTTTACCAATTACCTTGATAACTACAGAATAAGTTGCGGAAGTGGCGGAATTGGTAGACGCACCAGATTTAGGTTCTGGCGCCGCAAGGTGTGAGAGT
>NZ_JAWOTI010000027.1:0-7353 GCF_033338775.1 Vibrio sp. Vb1018 | reverse complement strand
GAATTGGTAGACGCACCAGATTTAGGTTCTGGCGCCGCAAGGTGTGAGAGTTCAAGTCTCTCCTTCCGCACCATTATCGGAAAACCCAGCATGACTTTGCTGGGTTTTTTCTTTTTTTGGTTCTGGACTCGGGAAATCATTAGATTTGCCGAATTAAAAAAGCGAGCTCATGGCTCGCTTTTTTTCTATCTGTGATTTGAGTAGCTTACTACATACCTAACGCGTATTTCAGTACTTGAGCCTTAATTGGCCCTGAGTTTTCAGCAAGCTTCAATGCAGCATTACGTACGAACTTCAATGGCCCTAGATCGTTGCTAAAACCTTTATAGAAAAAGTCCATGCCCGTCTGCATGAGTAAGTTGTCAGGTCGACGTGCGCGTTCGTATTTCGCGAGTAAGGTATCTTCCAGCTTTTCTTGTTGTTCTGTTACCGAAAGGAGAACGTCTACATCTTTGAAGCCTAAGTTTACCCCTTGCCCTGCAAGCGGGTTGATCGTATGGGCAGAGTCACCCACTAATACGCAATTTTTGCTTGAGTAGCTTTGCGCATGACGACGAGTGAGTGGGAATGAGCCAAACTGTAAAACTTCAATATCGCCTAATTCTGCAGGGAAATGACGTAAGATTTCTTCCCTTAGTTGAGGTTTACCCATCGCACACAGTTGTTTAATACGTTTAGGCGAGTCATACCAAACCAAAGAACCTTGGCCTACTATTTGACCATCGTCGTTACTCAAAGAGCACAGAGGTAAAAATGAACGTGGGCCTGAAGGTGTAAATTGTTGCCAAGTAATATCTTGCTGAGGCAATTCTGTTTTCACGTTAATCAACATGCAGTGTTGTCGGTAATCCCACGCAGTTACACCAATTCCAGCCAATTGACGAACTTTAGAGTTTGCACCATCAGCACCAATCACCCAGTTAGCTTCAAACTGCGCCCCACTTTCTAGTGTCACAAGATTTACATCTGCAAACTCAATGGCTTTTAATCGCTCAGGACACATCACGGTTAGATTTTCATACTTAGAGAAGACTTGCCAAAGACCTAATTGGATTAGGCGATTTTCAACGATGTAACCTAGCTGATCCAATGACAATTCATCAGAGTGAAAACGAGTACGGCACTCTGGGTGCTCCCAAGTTTCTAACCGCCGATAAGGACAAACTCGCATGCTCTTGATCTCTGACCATGCTCCGAGTGAATCAAGTAACTCCACCGACTGGTGCGAGATTGCAGATACACGAATATCCATCGCCTGAGCGGCATCAAAAACTTTAGGTTTTGTACCTTCGACCAAGACAACGCTTCTGCCCTGCTTGGCAAATCCAACAGCGACGGCTGCCCCGACCATACCGCCACCGATCACGGCGATGTCATACTTGTTCATTTTTCACTCTTCATCGTGCTGATTAATTGGCGTTTTTTATTGTACTTTCCATGGCTATTTTTACAAAATTGTTTAACAAAAAACCTTGTTCTGCATAGGGCGAAAAACTAGATTTCATCGGGCTTTGCAGAGAATTAGCTAGATCACTAGTCAGGTGCTTTTTAAAGCAGTACAATACGCCGCTTACCGCCGTGATGGCGGCTATAATTTGAGCAATAGCTCTCCGATTTAAGTACAACTGAACGAGCGAAAGTGAGATGAGTAAGAAACTGCTAATTAAAACCTGGGGCTGCCAGATGAACGAATACGATTCATCAAAAATGGCCGACCTGCTTAATGCTGCAAACGGCTACGAGCTGACGGAAGAGCCAGAGGAAGCAGACGTACTTCTACTTAACACCTGTTCGATCCGTGAAAAAGCGCAAGAGAAAGTTTTCCACCAGCTAGGCCGCTGGAAAACACTAAAAGATAAAAAACCTGGCGTAGTTATCGGTGTAGGTGGTTGTGTAGCAACGCAAGAAGGTGACCATATTCGTGAACGTGCACCATACGTTGACGTTATTTTTGGCCCACAAACTTTGCACCGCCTACCTGAGATGATCAAACAATCTCAGTCCGATGATGCACCAGTTATGGACATTTCGTTCCCAGAGATCGAAAAATTCGACCGCCTACCTGAACCTCGCGCTGAAGGTGCGACAGCATTCGTTTCTATTATGGAAGGCTGCTCTAAGTACTGTACTTACTGTGTCGTACCGTACACTCGTGGTGAAGAAGTAAGCCGTCCAATGGATGACGTACTGTTCGAAATCGCCCAACTTGCTGAACAAGGCGTACGTGAAGTAAACCTTCTGGGTCAAAACGTAAACGCGTACCGTGGTCCTATGCACGATGGTGAGATCTGTTCATTTGCAGAACTGCTTCGTTTGGTTGCGTCTATCGATGGTATCGACCGTATTCGTTTCACGACGAGCCACCCGTTAGAATTCACAGACGACATCATCGCAGTATACGAAGATACGCCAGAACTTGTGAGCTTCCTGCACTTACCTGTGCAAAGTGGTAGTGACCGTATCCTAACGATGATGAAACGCCCTCACACCGCTATCGAATACAAATCGATCATCCGTAAACTGCGTAAAGCTCGTCCTGATATTCAAATCAGTTCAGACTTTATTGTTGGTTTCCCTGGTGAGACAGACAAAGACTTCCAAGACACCATGAAGCTAATCAAAGATGTAGACTTTGACATGAGCTTCAGCTTTATTTTCTCTCCACGTCCAGGTACGCCAGCAGCGGATTACCCTTGTGATGTGTCAGAACAAGTGAAGAAAGAGCGCCTTTACGAACTACAGCAAACTATCAATGCTCAAGCGATGCGTTACTCTCGCTTAATGCTTGGCACAGAACAACGTGTTCTAGTTGAAGGTCCTTCGAAGAAAAACCTAATGGAACTACGCGCTCGTACAGAAAACAACCGTGTAGTAAACTTTGAAGGTAGTGCAGACCTAATTGGTCAGTTCGTTGATGTGAAGATCGTAGACGTATTTGCAAACTCACTGCGTGGTGAGCTAGTACGTACTGAAAAAGACATGGATCTTCGTAGTGTGATTTCCCCAACGCAGATGATGGCGAAAACACGTCGCGAAGATGAGCTGGGTGTAGCTACTTTTACGCCGTAAGCTCGTATAAATAGCCATAGAGAGCCTGGTCGTTATCAGGCTCTCACTAAGTGGCAAAAAATGAGAGGCAACATTGAGCAATAAAATCGTAACTCTAGAAATTAACCTAGAACCTTCAGACAACCGCCGACTAGCTAGCCTGTGCGGTCCATTCGATGACAACATCAAGCATTTAGAACGTCGTCTAGGCGTTGAAATTAACCACCGTAGTGACCACTTTACGATTGTCGGTAAACCTCATACCGCATCAGCTGCGCTGGATATCCTGAAAACTCTATATGTTGATACCGCACCTGTACGAGGTGAGATCCCAGATATTGAGCCTGAGCAAATCCATCTAGCGATCAAAGAGTCTGGTGTTCTTGAGCAGAATACTGAGTCTAATATCGAGCATGGTAAAGAAGTCTTCGTCAAAACCAAGAAAGGTGTGATCAAACCACGTACGCCAAACCAAGCGCAGTACTTGGTTAACATGGTCACGCATGATATTTCTTTTGGTATTGGCCCGGCAGGTACAGGTAAAACCTACCTTGCTGTAGCAGCAGCTGTTGACGCACTAGAGCGCCAAGAGATCCGCCGTATTCTACTTACTCGTCCAGCGGTTGAAGCTGGTGAGAAATTGGGCTTCCTACCTGGTGATTTAAGCCAGAAAGTCGACCCATACCTACGTCCGCTATACGACGCCCTATTTGAAATGCTGGGCTTTGAGCGCGTAGAGAAGCTGATTGAACGTAACGTGATTGAGGTTGCCCCTCTTGCTTACATGCGTGGTCGTACTCTAAACGACGCCTTTATCATTCTTGATGAGAGTCAGAACACCACAGTTGAACAGATGAAGATGTTCCTAACGCGTATTGGTTTTAACTCTCGCGCGGTTATCACTGGTGATGTCACGCAGATTGACTTACCTCGTGGTGCGAAATCGGGTCTTCGTCATGCTATTGAAGTACTAAGCGAAGTTGACGACATCAGCTTTAACTTCTTCTTAGCCGACGACGTTGTACGTCACCCTGTGGTTGCTCGTATCGTTAACGCGTACGAGAAGTGGGAAGCACAAGACCAGAAAGAGCGTAAAGAGTTCGAGAAACGCCGCCGTGAAGAACGCGATGCGAAGTTACTAGAAGCAGCAAAAGCCGAACTGAATGCACAAGTTGCTTCAACTAAGGAATAATCATGGCGATTGAACTTGATCTGCAACTGGCAGTCGAAAATGAAGAAGGTCTGCCTTCGCAGCAAGATTTCCAATTGTGGCTAGATAAGACAATTCCTCTCTTCCAGCCACAAGCCGAAGTCACCATTCGTATTGTTGATGAACAAGAAAGTCATACGCTCAACCATGAGTATCGCGGCAAAGATAAACCAACTAATGTGTTGTCGTTTCCATTTGAAGCACCTCCTGGTATGGAAATAGATTTACTTGGTGATTTGATTATTTGCCGCCAAGTTGTTGAAAAAGAGGCGGTTGAACAGAGCAAGCCTCTGCTAGCACATTGGGCGCATATGGTTGTACATGGCAGCTTGCATCTGCTAGGTTATGATCATATAGAGGATGACGAAGCCGAAGAGATGGAGTCCCTCGAAACCGAAATCATGCAAGGTATGGGTTATGAAGATCCTTACATTGCTGAAAAAGAGTAGCTATTGGCCACTCGACAGGGAAAGGCGAACCACCTAAATGACTCTCGTGTTCGCCTCTCTATGTGTGCTATCACACTTCTGATAGCGTTACTTAATTGAGAAACAATGAACGAAGATAATTCTCCCTCTTCTAACGAAGATAAGAAAGAAAAGGCAGAAGGTCCGAGTAGAAAGTCCTTCTTTGAACGTCTAGGTCAACTATTTCAGGGCGAACCAAAAGATCGCCAAGAGCTTGTGGATGTTATCCGCGACTCTGAAGTTAACGACCTGATTGACCATGACACTCGCGATATGCTCGAAGGTGTTATGGAAATCTCCGAAATGCGTGTGCGTGACATTATGATCCCGCGTTCGCAAATGGTTACCGTTGAGCGTACTCACGACCTTGATACCTTGGTTGCTTTGATTACCGATGCTCAACACTCTCGCTACCCTGTGATCAGCGAAGATAAAGACCATGTGGAAGGCATACTTCTAGCGAAGGACTTACTTAAATACTTAGGCTCAGGCAGTAATCCATTTGATATCGAAGAAGTCATTCGACCAGCGGTTGTAGTACCGGAAAGTAAACGCGTTGATCGACTGCTGAAAGAATTCCGTGAAGAACGTTATCATATGGCCATTGTTGTCGATGAATTCGGTGGTGTTTCTGGTCTTGTGACCATTGAAGATATCCTTGAGGAAATCGTCGGGGATATTGAAGATGAATTCGATGAAAGTGAAGAGACGGACATTCGTAAGCTGAGCAAGCATACGTTTGCTGTCAGAGCGCTGACAACCATCGAAGAGTTTAATGAGACATTCGGAACCAACTTCAGCGATGAGGAAGTTGATACCGTTGGTGGTATGGTCATGACTGCCTTTGGTCACTTACCTTCTCGTGGTGAACTGGTTGAAATTGAAGGCTACAACTTCAAAGTCACCGCTGCCGATAACCGTCGTGTCATTCAACTCCAAGTGACGATCCCAGACGAAGAAACCCTGGTTGAAGCCACTCAAGAGTAACGCGATACCCATTGGGAATCTCAGAAATTACAATGATGAATGAACTCTTTCATCGCCTTAAGCGGCCCTTAGTGGCCGCTTTTGTTGGCGCCTCTACTACACTCGCTTTCGCTCCTTACCAGCTGTGGCCTATTGCCATTCTTAGCCCTGCAATTCTACTGATTCTTCTTGCTAACCAAACTCCGAAACGCGCACTATGGATTGGTTATGCTTGGGGGTTAGGTCAATTTGCAACTGGCGTTAGCTGGGTTTACGTCAGTATCTCCGGTTTTGGCGGTATGCCGCTCATTGCCAATTTATTTTTAATGGGCTTACTTGTTGCCTACTTGGCTGTTTATTCAGGCTTATTTGCTTGGCTCAACAACAAGCTGTTTCCTCAATTTACGCTCACAAAAGCACTTCTCGCTGCACCTGCTTTATGGCTGATAAGTGATTGGTTGCGTGGTTGGGTGATGACCGGCTTCCCTTGGTTATGGCTAGGCTATAGCCAGATAGATGCTCCACTCGCAAGCTTTGCACCAATTGGCGGCGTAGAACTGCTTACTCTATTTATCCTTATCAGCGCAGGGGCGTTAGCCTATGCATGGATTCATAAGCAGTGGCTGATGGTGATTATCCCTGCGGTATTACTCAGTACTGGCTTTGGGATTCGCAACTACGATTGGGTAACACCCCGACCAGAAGACACGACTAAGCTCGCACTGATTCAAGGTAACGTAGACCAAAACCTAAAGTGGCTACCAAGTCAACGCTGGCCAACCATCATGAAATATGCTGACTTAACTCGTGAAAACTGGGACGCTGACATTATCGTTTGGCCAGAAGCAGCAATTCCCGCTTTTGAAATTGAAGTGCCTTCATTTTTGAGCAATATCGACAGCGCTGCAAAAATGAATAACAGCGCAATCATCACCGGTGTCGTCAACCAAGCTGAAGATCGACAGTTCTACAACAGTATTCTGTCCCTCGGCATCACACCATACGGTGACTACAGCTTCGATTTAAGCGAACGTTACCATAAGCATCACCTACTACCGTTTGGTGAGTTTGTACCATTTGAAGATATTTTGCGCCCATTAGCGCCATTCTTTAACCTACCGATGTCATCGTTTAGCCGTGGGGCTTTTGTGCAGCCAAACATCGTTGCGAATGGCATGCACATGGCACCAGCGCTTTGCTATGAGATCATCTTTAATGAGCAAGTGCGTCAAAATGTGACTGACGAAACAGACTTCATTCTAACGCTTTCAAACGATGCATGGTTTGGTCACTCTATCGGCCCTCTTCAGCATATGGAGATCGCCCGTATGCGTGCCTTAGAGTTGGGCAAACCGCTCATCCGCTCGACTAACAATGGATTAACAGCGGTAACCGATCACAAGGGTAAAATCGTTGAGCAAGTTCCGCAGTTTGAAACTGCAGTACTGCGCGCAGAGCTCACCCCAACCGATGGGAAAACGCCATATCGAATCGTTGGTACTTGGCCATTGTATATTTGGGTAGGGTTAAGTTTAGCGCTGGCTTTCGGTTTAAGAAGAAAACAGAGCTGATAACAGCTTGAAAGTTGACCCGTCCTGATATGGGTTGACACTTTTTAACTAAAACGCTCGATGTACTTCATCGGGCGTTTTGTATTTTAAA